>SKIE01000160.1 GCA_007116585.1 Wenzhouxiangella sp.
CGACCTGACCACCGTTGAAGTTGACCGCATAGATGCCGTCGTCCACCGAGGCGATAATCTCTTCAGGGTCGTGCTCGCCGGGCAGCATGTAGGTATTGGTCATGCGCGGCATGGGCAAGTGGGCGAAGGATTCACGCCGTCCGTTGCCGGTCGGTTGAACTCCCATCAGGCGCGCATTGAGCTTGTCCTGCATATAGCCGACCAGGCGACCGTTTTCGATCAGCGTGGTGCAGCCGCTGGGCGTGCCTTCATCATCCACGTTGAGCGAGCCGCGGCGCTGGTCAAGCGTGCCGTCATCGACAACGGTGCAGGCGGATGTGGCGACCTGCTCACCCATACGACCGCTGAAGGCAGAAATGCCCTTGCGGTTGAAATCACCTTCCAATCCGTGTCCCACGGCTTCGTGCAGCAGCACGCCGGGCCAGCCCGCGCCAAGCACAACCGTCATGAATCCGGCTGGCGCAGGCTCGGCACCCAGGTTGACCGTGGCCTGGCGCACGGCTTCGCGTGCATGTGTCTGCCAGCACTCGGGCGCCATCAGCTCCGCCATGCCATAACGACCACCGCCACCGCTGAAACCCTGCTCACGGCGCTCGCCCTCCTCCATCAGCACCCGGATGTCGAGGCGCACCAGCGGGCGTTGGTCACCGGCCAGGGTGCCGTCGGTACAGGCAACGACGACCTGGTCCTGGCTGGCCGTCAGAGACACGGTGACCTGGCTGACCCGGCTGTCGAGCGAACGGACATAGGCATCAATCGTGCGCAGCAGCTCAACCTGCTTGGCCGAACCACCGCCGGCGGTCGCCCCGGGTGCGCGGTAGCGCAGCGGGTAATCGGTCACCGGCACTGTCCGAACCTGGCCGTCTCCGGCCTTCCGGCTGATTGCCCGCGCACTGTCGGCCGCATCCAGCAAGGCCGGCAGGGCGAGGCTATCGGCATAGGCAAAACCAGTGCCGGTGCCGGCCACGGCGCGCACGCCGACGCCCTGGTCCACGTCCCAGCTGCCGTTCTTGACGCTGCCGTCCTCCAGCACCCAGCCTTCGCGCACACGACGCTGGAAATACAACTCGCCAAAGTCGATCCCGCGGGCCAGGAGCCGGTTCAGCGCCTGGTCGATCTCGGCGTTGCCCAGACCGGCCGGAGCCAGCAGTTGGGTTCGGACTTGTTCATACATTGAGTCGGTCATGATGGTTGGATGCTCCACAAATATTCGGTCAGGATTCGCCGGATTCAATCGATCCCGTCTTGGGGATCAGGTACGGACTCAGATACGTCACCGCCATTGTTGTCCTGTTCCGGCGGTGTGTCGTCGTCGAGGATGGTCGCATCGATCAGCTCAAATCGAGGTGAGTCCCACGGGCCGGTGATGCTGTAGCGTGCTTCGGCCACGCCGCGCAGGGGCCGGTCCAGCACCTGCCGCAACACCAGCCCCGCGGCGGCACCGGCCGGTCCCCCGGCCAGCACGCCCAGAACCGGCAGGGTGGCGCCCAGACCGGGCTCAACCAACAGCACCTGGTCATAACGCCTCGTCGCCATGTCCGTTTTGCCGCTGATCGTGATGTCGGCTGCCGGCGAGCGCATGACCACCCCGTCGGTTCGGGCCTCACCGGCGCCCAGCTCAAACCGCCCCGCAATCTCGTCGAACCGCATACCCGGATCGAACACGTCGCGGAAGTCGAGCATCAGGCGGCGCGGGATGGCACTGAAGTTGATCAAGCCCAGCAGGCGGCCGGCGCCGGGACGCGCCTCGGGCACCCGGCCAGCACCAATGTCGAGACTGAGATCACCAAGCAGGCGCGCGAGGGCAAAGTCTGCCGGGGAACCCGGCCAGTGCACATCCAGATCCAGCTGTGCCCGGCCTGCCTCGATCCCGGCCTCGTAACCGGCCGCCTCAAGCAAGGCCGTGAGGCTGGGCGTGCTGATACGGCCGACAAAACGCGATTCAGGCGCCGTGTCGGCGTCGACCCAGCGGCCGCGTCCCTGCAGGCGAAGATCCGGTCCGTCAACATCCAGCAGCTCGAACTCCAGGCCCTGCAACCGTTGATGGGCTTCCATACGAACCCGACCCAGCGCCAGCTCACCGCGGCGGGCATCTTCAATGACCAGCGACAGCGGCGGCCAGCCGCGCGGGCTGCGCTGACTGATTTCCTCGTCGGGCAGCGGCAGGACGAGGTCTTCTTCCAGGCGCTGTGCCACCGGCGCGGGCAGATGCAGGCGCTCGATCTCCACGACCAGGGCACGGCCATCATCAGCCGGCATGGGCAGGTTGGCCGAACCACTCAACTGCTCGCTGTCCAGCACAGCTGAAACATCCCCGCCGTTGCGTCGAATCTGCAGCTCGGCCGGTCCGGTGACCAGGCCGGGCACACTCAGCTGACTGGTTGAAACGGCAACCGCGATCCGGTCAGGCCAGCTGAACTCAGCGCCGGCGGTACCAGGCTCCATCAGCGCCAGCCATTCATCCAGCGCCAGCGACTCAGTACTTCCAGAGAGGTTCAGACCCGGCGCCGGCGGCAGCGGCAGCGGGCCGGCGCCCAGGCCGACCGTCGCCGATACCTGCTCCGCAGAACGCAGCAGCTGCGCGCTGGCCCTCTCATCGAGCGACAGCGCCAGGTGACTTTCCTCACCGACCATCAGCAGCTTGGCCTGAAACGGCAGCGGCGCCTCCGACAGCTTGTCCAACGGCGCGGGCCAATCCAGTTCCACGCCATCCAGATCACTCTCCAGTTGCATCAGCAGACCGTCCTCGCCCCGCCCTTCCAGACGATAGCGCCAGTGACTGCGACCGCTGATGGCAGCAGCCAGCCGCCCCGAAAGCCCGTCTGGCGGCATCAGGTCGGCCGGGTTGATCTCGCCGGCCACGTCAAGCCAGGCCGGCTCTGTGAACTGCGCTGCCAGCGCCAGGTCAAGCGCTTGTTCTCGCAGTCGTCCCTGCACGCGGGCAGGCTCCAGCTGGTCTCTGTCGAACACCAGCGTACCGCGCAGGTCGTCGAACTGCAGGTTCAGGTCCGGCAGCGTCAGGCGAGCCCGATCCAGTTCGGCTTGTCCGGTCAGGCCCCAGTCGCTCATCTCGCGCAGCGGCAAGTCCAGATCGACCTCGGCCTGCACGGGCCCCTGCCACTGCATCGGCGCCAGCACGGCCTGCCAGCCCTCGACCGGGATGTCGGCCAGGGTCGCGACCAGGTCCTCGCTGGATAGTGCACCCGAGCGCAGCCTCGCCCGGAGCTCAGGCGCGGTCAGGTCCTCGATGACCAGGTCGGGCACAGCCAAGGAGATGGCACCAACCCGGGCCTGTTCGACCTGCCCCGACAGCCGCCGGCCAACGAATTCGGCCTGCCCTCGCAGCGCGCGCCCGGACGGCCACTCCGGCCAGTAGTCAAGATTCACCCCGGCGAAATCGGCTCGGGCCTGGTACG
>SKIE01000236.1 GCA_007116585.1 Wenzhouxiangella sp.
CGACCTGACCACCGTTGAAGTTGACCGCATAGATGCCGTCGTCCACCGAGGCGATAATCTCTTCAGGGTCGTGCTCGCCGGGCAGCATGTAGGTATTGGTCATGCGCGGCATGGGCAAGTGAGCGAAAGATTCGCGCCGTCCGTTGCCGGTCGGTTGAACACCCATCAGGCGCGCATTGAGCTTGTCCTGCATATAGCCGACCAGGCGCCCGTTTTCGATCAGCGTGGTGCAGCCACTGGGCGTGCCTTCATCATCCACGTTGAGCGAGCCGCGACGCTGGTCAAGCGTGCCGTCATCGACAACGGTGCAGGCGGATGTGGCGACCTGCTCACCGATACGACCGCTGAAGGCCGAAATACCCTTGCGGTTGAAATCACCTTCCAGACCATGCCCCACGGCTTCGTGCAGCAGCACGCCGGGCCAGCCCGCGCCAAGCACAACCGTCATGAACCCGGCCGGCGCGGGCTCGGCACCCAGGTTGACCGTGGCCTGGCGTACGGCTTCGCGGGCATGTGTCTGCCAGCACTCGGTCGCCATCAGCTCCGCCATGCCATAACGGCCACCGCCGCCGCTGAAGCCCAGCTCACGGCGCTCGCCCTGTTCCATCAATACCCGGATATCCAGCCGCACCAGCGGCCGCTGATCACCGGCCAGAGTGCCGTCGGTACAAGCGACGACGACCTGATCCTGGCTGGCGGTCAAGGACACGGTGACCTGGCTGACCCGGCTATCGAGCGAGCGGACATAGGCATCAATCGTGCGCAGCAGCTCAACCTGCTCGGCCGAACCACCACCGGCGACCGCCTCGGGCGCGCGATAGCGCAGCGGGTAATCAGTCACCGGCACTGTCCGCACCTGGCCGTCTCCGGCCTTCCGACTGATTGCCCGCGCGCTGTCGGCCGCATCCAGCAAAGCCGGCAGGGCGAAGCTATCGGCATAGGCAAAACCAGTGCCGGTGCCGGCCACGGCCCGCACGCCGACGCCCTGATCCACGTCCCAGCTGCCGTTCTTGACGCTGCCGTCCTCCAGTACCCAGCCCTCGCGCACGCGGCGCTGGAAGTACAACTCGCCAAAGTCGATCCCGCGGGCCAGGAGCCGGTTCAGCGCCAGGTCGATCTCGGTGTCGCCCAGACCGGCCGGAGCCAGCAGTTGGGCGCGGACTTGTTCATACATCGAATCAATCATGATAGTGGGATGCTCCAGAAATATTCGGTCACGGTTGGCCGGATTCAATCAATGCCGGCCGGGGCTGCAGGGTCAGACTCGGCGCTATCGCCGTCGTCGTCATCGTGCTCAGGCGTTTGCTCGTCGATGATGGTCGCATCAATCAGCTCAAATCGAGGTGAGTCCCACGGGCCGGTGATGCTGTAGCGTGCTTCGGCCACGCCGCGCAGGGGCCGATCCAGCACCTGCCTCAACACCAGCCCCGCGGCCGCACCGGCCGGTCCCCCAGCCAGCACGCCCAGAACCGGCAGGGTGGCACCCAGACCGGGCTCGACCAGCAGCACCTGGTCATAACGCCTCGTCGCCATGTCGGTTTTGCCGCTGATCGTGATGTCGGCCGCCGGTGAGCGCATGACCACCCGGTCGGTTCGGGCCTCACCGGCGCCCAGCTCGAACCGCCCGGATATTTCGTCAAACCGCATACCCGGATCGAACACGTCGCGGAAGTCGAGCATCAAACGGCGCGGGATGGCACTGAAGTTGATCAAGCCGAGCAGACGGCCGGCGCCGGGACGCGCCTCCGGCACACGGCCGGATCCTATGTCGAGATTGAGATCACCAAGCAGTCGCGCCACAGCGAAGTCCACCGGTGAGCCCGGCCAGTTCACGTCCAGATCCAGCTGCGCCCGATCTGCCTCGATGCCGGCCTCGTAACCGGACGCTTCAAGCAAGGCCGTGAGGCTCGGCGTACTGATGCGGCCGACAAAGCGCGACTCCGGCACCGGATCGGCGTCGATCCAGCTGCCGCGCCCCTGCAGGCGAAGTCCCGGCCCGTCGACGTCCAGCAGCTCGAACTCCAGACCCTGCGCGCGCTGATGGGCTTCCAGACGAACCCGGCCCAGCGCCAGCTCACCACGGCGGGCATCTTCAATCACCAGCGACAGCGGCGGCCAGCCGCGCGGGCTGCGTTGACTGACAGCCTCCTCAGGCAACGTCAGGACGAGGTCTTCTTCCAGGCGCTGTGCCGTCGGCGCCGGCAGATACAGGCGCTCGATCTCCACAACAAGAGCACGACCATCGTCGGTCGGCACGGGCAAATTGGCCGATCCGATCAACTGCTCGCTGCCCAGCACAGCTGAAACATCCCCGCCGCTGCGTCGAATCTGCAGCTCGGCCGGTCCGGTGACCAGACCAGGCACACTCAGCTGATTGGTTGAAACAGCAACCGCGATCCGGTCAGGCCAGGTGACCTCAGCGCCGGCGGCACCAGGCTCCATCAGGGCCAGCCAATCGTCCAGCGCCAGCGACTCGATGCGTCCAGAGAGGTTCAGACCTGGCGCCGGCGGCAGCGGCAACAAACCGGCACCCAGGCCGACCGTCGCTGATACCTGCCCAGCGGAACGCTGCAGGTGCGCGGTGATTCGCTCGTGGAGCGACAGCTCAAGATGCCTATCCTCATCGACCGTCACCAGCTCGGCCCGAAACGGCAGCGGCGCTGCCGACAATTTATCCAGCGGCGCGGGCCAGTCCAGCTCCAGGCCATCCAGATCGCTTTCCAGCCCCATCAGCAAGCCGTCCTCACCGCGCCCCTCCAGTCGATAACGCCAATGGCTGCGACCACTGATGGCCGCGGCCAGAAGGCCGGAAAGGCCGTCTTGCGGCATCAGGTCGGCCGGATTGATCTCGCCGGTCACGTCCAGCCAGGCCGGCTCTGTGAACTGCGCTGCCAACGCCAGGTCAAGCGTTTGTTCTCGCAGTCGCCCCTGCAGGCGCGCAGGCTGCAGCTGGTCTCTGTCGAACAATAGCTCACCGCGCAGGTCGTCGAACTGCAGGTTCAGGTCCGGCAGCGTCAGACGGGCCCGATCCAGTTCGGCTTTTCCGGTCAGCCCCCAGTCGCTCATGTCGCGCAACGGCAAGTCCAGATCGACCTCGGCCTGAACGGACCCCTGCCACTGCATCGTCGCCAGCACAGCCTGCCAGCCCTCGACCGGAATACTGGCCAGGGTCGCGATCAGGTCCTCGCTGGAGAGCGCACCCGAGCGCAGCCCCGCCCGGAGCTCAGGCGCGATCAGATCCTCGATGACCAGTTCGGGCACAGCCAAAGCGATGGCACCAACCCGGGCCTGCTCGACCTGCCCCGACAGCCGCCGGCCAACGAATTCGGCCTGCCCTCGCAGCGCGCGCCCGGACGGCCACTCCGGCCAGTAGTCAAGATTCACCCCGGCGAAATCGGCTCGGGCCTGGTACG
>SKIE01000178.1 GCA_007116585.1 Wenzhouxiangella sp.
ATCACGCCTTCGTCGTGATACAGCGTGACCTGGTCACTGCCGTCCACGGCAATATGGCCGACGCGGGCTTCGACGCCTTCATAGCTGATAAACAGCACCCGATCGCCGGACCAGTCCACGTGCCAGACATGCCCTTCCAGGTCTGGCAGCAAGTTCAGCCACTCGCCACCATCTCTGCCGGCCACCATCAACCGGCCCTCGCGGGTGTCTTCGATCTTGTCGGTGGCGATGAAGGCAAAGTGCTCACCGTCCGGGCTCCAGGCGCTCTGGCCGAGCTTGCCGGGGTTGTCGATTCGGCCCAGTTCCTCGCCGTCGGGTCGGATCATCCGAATGCGCTGGAACATCAGCGTGTCGTCGACCAGCTGGCGCGGCGTAACCACAATGGCCAGGCGATCTCCGGCCGGTGACCACTGCACGCGCTGCACTGAACCATCGATTTCGATCAGTTCCGGCTCACCGCCTTCGGTGTCTGCCATCCACAGGCGGCGTGGGCGCCAGTCTTCTTCGTAGATGATCTGGCTGAAACCCTTGTCGTGCAGAGCCTGGGTGTCGTCATCCAGCGGCTCGGTCGCAATCAGCGCCACCCGCTCACCGTCCGGCGAGAAGCTGTAGCCGGCCACGCCGGTGCCCACGGTCAGCATGCGCTTGGCCTCGCCACCAGCCAGCGGAATGCTGTACAGGGCGGATTCACTGTCATCGCCGCGGCGGGTGACAAAGGTGATCGCCGAGCTGTCCGGCATCCAGCCGATCTGGCCCACGTTGACCTTGCCGGTGACATAGCCACGGCTGTGGCCATCCTCGCCGATCACGTGCAGCTCCACCCAGGCCGAACCGTCTTCGTCCTGGCCGGGTCGACGCGGCACGATGCGGCTATAGGCAATGGCCGCACCATCGGGGCTTACTGCAACCTGCCCCACCTGCTGAAGCTTGGCAATCTGCTCCAGCGTCATGCCGCTGCCGGCCAGGCCGGATAGTGGCCAGACCACCAAGACCAGCGCAATAAAAACTATATTCTTCAAGTGCATGTAAGGCTCTCCTGACAAATATTCCGAAGCATCGCTGATGCGGCAAAAACGGGTTCGAAGATAGCAGATCAGACCAGCAGCTTGCCGGGGTTCAATATCCGGTGCGGATCAAACTGCTGTTTCAGGCCGCGCAACAACTCGATTTCTGCCGCGCTGCGGCTGTAGTCGAGATAGTTGCGTTTGAGCAGACCCACGCCGTGCTCGGCCGAGATCGATCCCCCGTGGGCACGGACCAACTCGAACACGCGCGGGCTCAGCTCATCGCATGCCTGACGGAACGTCTCGACCTCCATCTCGACCGGCCGCAGCACGTTCATGTGTAGATTGCCGTCCCCCAGATGCCCGAACCAGACCACCTCAAAGTGCGGATAGTGGCGCCCGACCAGTTCATCGAGGTCGCTTAAAAAGTCCGGCACGCGCCCGACCCGAACCGAGAGGTCGTTCTTGTAGGGCGTGCGCGGCGTAATGGCTTCACTGATGGCTTCGCGCCAGCGCCACAGCTCGGCCGCCTGGCTCGACGACTGGCTCAGCACGCCGTCAAGCACCAACTCCTGCTCCAACAACTGCTCGAACACGGCCAGCGCGTCATCCTGATGCGCGCCGTCCGGGTCGTCGAACTCGACAATGGCGTGGAAATCCGCTGTTTCCGACAGGGGAAAGACCTGGCCGGCGTAGGCGGCCACCTGCTCAACCGAACGCCAATCGAAACACTCGAATGCCGACAGCGTCAGACGCTCGCGCAGCGCGGCGAAAGCCGGCATCATCGCTTGAAGCCCGGAAAAAGCCAGCAGCAGCACCGACTGCTCAGGCGCGGGATCAGTCAAGGCCAGCGTCGCCTCGGTGATGATACCCAGCGTGCCCTCGCTGCCGATCATCAGCTGGGACAGATCGGGGCCTGCGTTGTTCTTGACCAGGCCGCGGTTCAGATGCAGCACCTGGCCCCGACCGTCCACCACCACCAGCCCGCGCACCCACTGGCGCGTCATGCCGTAGCGCAGCACCCGAATCCCGCCGGCGTTGGTCGCGATACTGCCGCCAACCTGGCTGGAGCCTGCGGCCGCCCAGTCAACCGGATATTGCAGGCCAGCCTCGGCAGCCAGTCGCTGCAGCTCGCCCACCGGCATGCCGGTCTGTACCGTAATGCTGGGTTCAACCGGGTCAAGCTCAATCTGGCGGCGCATTCGATCCAGCGAAACCACCACCTCACCCCCCAATGCCACCGCCCCGCCGGACAAGCCCGTGCGACCGCCGCTGGGCACCAGCGCGCGATCTTCGGCGATCGCCCACTGCACCAGCGCTGCGACATCCTCAGTCGAGCGCGGAAACGCCACCCGCTCAGGGGCCGGCGACCAAAATCGGGTCCAGTCCTGACCGTAGTGAGCCAGGCTCTCGGCATCGGTCAGGACTTCAATATCGGGGAAAGTGGCCATGCAAGAAGCGGTTCCAAGCAGATGCTGCAATAATCATAGGCGAGAACAGTCTTGGCCAGGCCAAGGCTAGCTGGCTTTCTGACCTTAAAACGGGACCATCGATGACGACGCGCCACCACTCTCTGGCCAAAAACAAAATCCAGTTTCTCATGCTCGAGGGAGTTCATTCGCGCGGGCTGGACGAGATTCGACGCCAAGGGTATGACAGCGTCCACACCGAGGCCAAGGCACCGCCGCCCGACCAGCTGGCCGACATGATCCGCGACGTGCACTTCCTGGGCATTCGATCGCGCACCCAGGTCACGGCCGAACTGCTCGATCAGGCCAACAAGCTTACAGCGATTGGCTGTTTCTGCATCGGCACCGACCAGGTCGACCTGGCCGAGGCCCGCCGACGCGGCATTCCGGTCTTCAACGCGCCCTACGCCAACACCCGCTCGGTGGCCGAACTGGTCCTGGCCGAAATCATCATGCTCATGCGCGGTATTCCGGCACGCAACATGGCCGCCCACCGCGGCGAGTGGCTGAAAAGCGCCAAAGGGGCCCACGAGGTGCGCGGCAAGACGCTGGGTATTCTGGGGTACGGCCACATCGGCTCACAGCTCGGCATCCTGGCCGAGGGGCTGGGCATGCGGGTGGTGTATTACGACATCGTGGCCAAGCTGCCGCTGGGCAATGCCGAGCCGGTCCATACCATGGAAGCCGTGCTGTCGGAGGCTGACGTGGTCAGCATCCACGTCCCGGATACCGATCAGACGCGGCACATGATTGACCAGGCAGCGCTGGGCCGGATGCGCCCCGGCGCGCATCTGATCAACGCCGCGCGCGGGCGTATTGTCGACATCCCGGCGCTGGCTGCCGCCCTGAGAGACGGTCATGTGGCCGGTGCCGCCATCGATGTCTTCCCCAGCGAGCCCAAAGGCAACGACGAGGAATTCGTCTCCGAACTGCGCG
>SKIE01000049.1 GCA_007116585.1 Wenzhouxiangella sp.
GAGGTCGAGCTGCCCTCGCTGGAAGGCGAGACTGTTCGCCTGAGCGACTACCGCGGCGATTGGGTGGTGTTGAACTACTGGGCGACCTGGTGTGCCCCGTGCCGCAAGGAAATTCCTGATCTGTCCCGACTGCACGATGCCAATCCTGATATCACCGTCCTGGGGCTTGCCTTCGAAGACACCGATCCGGAAGATTTCGTGCGCTTTCTTGAAGACTACCCGGCCAGCTACCCGATCCTGCTGGTCGATACTTTCAACCCGCCCGAGAGCCTGGGCGCGCCGCGGGCCTTGCCGACCACGTTCCTGGTCGATGGTGAAGGCGCCATCGTCGAAACTTGGCTGGGACCAATCACCGGGGCCATGATCACGGAGTGGATCGCTGAGAATGGCAGATGAAACCCGGTGCTGGCGCATCCACGGCCGTGTCCAGGGCGTGTTCTTCCGCGCCTCCACGCAGCGTCAGGCCCGTCCCTGGGGCTTGGCCGGCTACGCGCTGAATCTGCCCGACGGAACGGTGGAAGTGGCAGCCCGCGGACCCGCCCAGGCGCTGGATAATCTTGAACAGTGGCTGAAAAAAGGTCCGCCAGCCGCGCGGGTGGATCGACTCGAGATTCTTGACGGATCGAACGCCAAGCCCATTGCTGCGGCCGAATTCCGAACCGGCTGAAGGCATTTCAGCGTTAATCGAACAGCCGCGCCTGCACCACTGGGCGAAAGCTCTGGCGGTGGACTGGGCAGGGTCCGAGTCGATCCAGCGCGGCCAGATGCTGCGGCGTCGGGTAGCCCTTGTGACGATCAAATCCGTAGCCGGGGTAGTGCTCATGCCAGGCCATCATGAGCGCATCCCGATGTGCTTTGGCGATGATGCTGGCCGCGGCAATGGCGCGGTCGCTGGCATCCCCTCCGACCACGGTCTGAACCGGTGCACTGACCTCTGGCGCCCGGTTTCCATCCACTCTTACCAGCAGCGGCTCGGGCGCCAGCGCTTCGATGGCCAGACGCATGGCCTTGAGCGTGGCCTGCAGGATGTTGATCCGGTCGATTTCATCGGCCTCGACCACGGCAACGCGCACTGCCAGGGCACGATCGCGGATCCGGGCCGCGAGCAGTTCGCGCCGTTCGGGCCGCAGCTTTTTCGAGTCAGCCAGGCCCTTGATCGGATCGCGTGGGTTGAGGATGACAGCGGCTGCGACCACCGGGCCGGCCAGCGGCCCGCGCCCGGCCTCGTCCACGCCCGCGATCAGGGGCCGCGAGCCCGATCGCTCTCGAGGCCCCTCAGCCAGTGCCACTGAGATGCTCCAGGATTGCCTCGGCGGCCCGGTCGCCGGCGCTGCAGGCCAGCTTTCGACGCCATTCGCGCGCATGTTGGCGATAGTCGTCGGCGCGCCGGGGTTGCTCGAACCAGGCTTGCGCGTCTTCAGCCAGCTGATCGGCGGTGGCTGCAGCCTGCAGGCGCTCCGGCGCCAGCGCCTGCTGTGCCAGAATATTGGGCAGGGCGACAAAGCGCGAACGAACCAGGCGCAGTGCCCGCGCCATCAGGTAAGTGCTGGCGGCAATCCGGTAGTAGACCACCAGCGGGCATTCCAGCAAAAAGGCCTCCAGCGTGACCGTGCCGGAGGCCGCAATGGCCAGATCAGCGGCCTCCAGGCCATTGCGCGTGACGTTGGCTAGCAGGCGGACGCCCGCGGCATCAAGCGCCGGTCCGGCCAGCTCACGGGCCAGTGCCCGATGCGGCTCGCTGCTGAGCAACATGATCAGTTCACAGGCCGGAAATTGCTGGCGCAGCCGCTGTGCGGTGTCTGCCAGCAGGGCCAAATGACGTTTCAGTTCTCCGCCCCGGCTGCCGGGCAGCAGCGCGATGACGCGGGATCCGTTGTCCAGCTGCAGTGCGCCCCGGGCCGCGTTGCGATCCGGCCCGCCCGCCAGTTCGTCGGCCAGCGGATGGCCAACATGGCGCGCGTCGAGGCCGTGCGGATGATAGAGCTCGGGCTCGAACGGGAATAACGTCAGCAGCAGATCCAGCGATCGGGCGATGCGCGGAATGCGACCGGCGCGCCAGGCCCAGACCGAGGGCGAGACATAGTGAATGGTGCGCAAGCCGCGAGCGCGGAGCTGGCGCGCAAGCCCCAGGTTGAAGTCTGGCGCATCGATGGTGATAACCGCATCGGCCGCCCAGCTTACGATTTGACTGCGCAGGGCGCGGCGCAGGCGAACCAGGCGCGGCAGATGACGCAGCACTTCGGTCAGCCCCATGACGCTGAGTGCGTCGATGTCGAACCAGGGTGCCACGCCGGCAGCGCGCATGGCTGAACCGGTCATGCCGGCCAGCTGGATGTCTGGGTCATGTGCCTTGAGCGCCCGGGCCAGATCGCCGCCGAGCAGGTCTCCGGAAGGCTCGCCGGCGACCAGTACGAGGCGCTTCGGTGCTTGGCCGGGCACGTGGGGGCAGGCTGTCAGCGCAGCAGGCCGCGGGTGCTGGCACGCGCGCTGCTGATCATCTGCTCCAGCTCGGGCTGCTGATCCAGACGTGACTCGAGCTCGGCCAGAGCTTCGTCACGGCTTTTGCCGCTGCGGTAGATCAGCCGGTAGGCTTCGCGGATATTGCGGATCTGATCGGACGAGAAACCGCGCCGCTTGAGCCCTTCACTGTTGATGCCACGCGGTCGCGGCGGCTGGCCGGAGACCATGACATAGGCTGGTACATCCTGGCTCACGCCACCGTACATGCCGAGAAAGGCATGATCGCCGATACTGCAGAACTGGTGGGCGCCTGAATATCCGGCGAAAATCACGTGGTCGCCAACGGTGACGTGACCGGCCAGCGTCGCGCCGTTGGCCATGATGACCTGGGAGCCGACCTGGCAGTCATGTGCAATGTGGCAGTAGGCCATGATCCAGTTATCGTTGCCCAGACGCGTGACGCCACCGCCGTCGGCCGTGCCGCGGTTGATGGTGACATTTTCGCGGATGGTGTTGCGGTCGCCGATTTCAAGCGCTGAGGCCTCACCGGCAAATTTCTTGTCCTGCGGCTCGTCGCCGATGGAGGCGAACTGGAAGATCCGGTTGTCCGCCCCGAGGCGGGTTCGGCCCGTGACCACCACGTGTGGCCCGATGCGGCAACCGCGTCCGATCTCTACCTCCGGGCCGATGATGCTGTATGGGCCGATGGCCACATCCTCTGCAATCCGGGCGCCTGACTCGATGATGGCCGTTGGGTGAATCATGGGACCGCATCAGGTTTTGCGGCGCACATGAGCTCGGCGCTGGCAACGGTTTTTTCATCGATCCGGGTGGTGGCCTCATAGAGCCCCATGTTGCGCATCAGGCGCTTCTGCTTGACCTCAAAGATCAGCTGGTCGCCGGGCACCACAATCTGGCTGAAGCGGGCCTTGTCGATCTTGACCAGGTAAAAGAGCTGGCGCTCGGCGTCTTTGGAGGAACGGGCCAGATGGGCCAGGCAGCCGGCAGCCTGCGCCATGGCCTCAATGATCAGCACGCCCGGCATGACGGGGTGTCGGGGGAAATGGCCCTGGAAAAAGGGTTCGTTGAAGGTCACGTTCTTGAGCGCGCGAATGCTTGGCGGTTCGTCCAGGTTGTAGTCCAGCACCCGGTCCACCAGCAGGAAAGGATAGCGGTGGGGCAGCAGATCGAGAATGCCCTCGATGTCCACGGTCTGTGCATCAGTCATGCCGGGTCAGTCCTTGGTTGTTTGTTCTAGTCGGCGCAAGCGGCGTGCCCAGTCATCCAGCTGGCCCAGGCGAACCAACAGGCGTTTCCAGCGTCCGTGCGGGCGGGCCGGGATACCCGAGCCGTATTCTCCCGGCTGGTCGATGCAGTCGAGTACGGTACTCATCGCGGTAATGATGACAGAGTCGCAGATCTCGAGGTGGCCAGCGATGCCGCTGGCGCCGGCGATCATGCAGTAGCGTCCGATCCGGGTCGACCCGGCAATGCCGACGCAGCCGGCGATGGCGGTATGGGCCCCGATATGGACGTTGTGCGCGATCTGAACCTGGTTGTCGATGCGCACGTCTTGTTCGAGCACCGTGTCTTCGATCGCGCCCCGGTCGATGGTCGTGTTGGCACCAATTTCGCAGTCGTTACCAATCCTCACGCTGCCGATCTGCGGCACTTTGCGCCAGTGTCCCTGGCTCATGGCGAGGCCGAAGCCGTCAGAGCCGATGACCACGCCGGGATGCACGATGACGCGCTGCCCCAGGCTGGCTGCAGCGTCGATGTGGACCTGCCCGATCAGATGACTGTCGGCGCCAATCTCTACCCCGTCGCCGATCACGCAGTTGGCGCCGATCATAGTCCGCGCGCCGATTTTTGCCTGGGCCCCGATAGTGCTGAACGGCCCGATGCTGACGCCTTCTTCGATGACGGCATCGTCTGCAATGATTGCACTGGGGTGATGGCCGGCGGACGGGGTCGGCTGCGGGCGCAACAGTTCGATCAGACGCGCCCAGTCGGCGTAAGGATTGCTGCTGATCAGCGCATTGCCGGCATAGTGCTCGGCCTGGTTCGCGTGCAGCACGACTGCCCCGGCCCGGGTGGTGTCGAGCTGGCTTCGATACGAGGGGTTGGCCAGGAAACTGGCGTCATCCGGCTCGGCAGCGGCCAGCGTGGCGACGTTGCGGATGACTCGCCCTGATTCGCCGCGCAGTTCAAGACCAAGCGCTGCGGCCAGTTCTTCGAGCCGGAACGATCGTGCACCGGGTTCCATGATCAGCGGTTGCCGCGGTCGGAGAAATCCTCGGCCAGCCAGTCGAGAATCCGGTCGGTGATGTCGACGCCGGGCGCGGCGTAGGCCACCGGGCTGGTCAGGATCAGGTCATAGCCGTGGGTTTCAGCCACCTGGCGAACGGCGACCTCGATGGTTTCTTCCAGCGCCTTGGTCGCGGTGCCGGTGCGGAAACGGAGTTCTTCGCGAAGGTCTTCGCGCCGCCGATCGATCGAACGGCGCAGATTGCGGATGTCGCGCTCGAGCTCGAAGCGCTGCTCGGCATCAAGTTCGCTGCTGTCATCGAGCGTCTCGCGCATCTGTTCCAGCTGAGCCTCGTCGGCAATCAGCGCCTCGTTGCGCGGGCGGAATTCGCCATCCAGCGCCTCACGGGCGGCAACTACTTGCGGGGCGGCTTCAAACAGCCGCTTCATGTCGACGTAGCCGATTCGCATGCCATCGTCGGCCAAAGCCAAGGGGGCGATCAGCAGCGACAACACTGCAAGTGCCCGGGCGGGCAGCATCAGTAAGCGCGACTTGGCATGCGCGGTCGTAGGCATGCCGACAATTTACACCATCAACCGCTAGAAAACCTGCCCGAAAGTGAATTGCAAGGCCTGGGTGTCGTCCCCGTCACGCTTGCGCAATGGGGTCGCCAGGTTGATGATGATCGGTCCGATTGGCGCCTGCCAGGTCAGGGAGATGCCGGTTGAGGCGCGCACCAGGTCGGTATCGAAGGCATCAATATCCTGGAATACGTTGCCGACGTCCACGAACCAAGCCAGGCGGGTGCCGCGTGCTTCAACAAAGGGAATCGGGAAGGCCAGCTCAGTGCCGAGCACGACCTTGAAGTCACCCCCGACGGAGCGGCAGAACTGGTCCTTGGGGCCGAGCGAGTTGTCGTCGAAACCGCGGATATCGGACACGCCGCCGCCGAAGAAATGCTCGTAGAACGGCAGGCCCTGGTCGATGGTGACGATCTCGTCGAGCTGGCAGGTGCCAGCCAGCCGTACCGGCTCGACCGGCTCCAGCCCGAGGTCATCATCGTAGCTGTCATAGCTGTCGCCGTAAGAGATATCGCCGCGCACGCTGAAGGCCATGCGATTGCCGATCGGCCAGAACTTGCGGCCGCGGTAGGTCAGCTTGTAGAACTCGCGCGAGCTGCCCGGGAGAGCAATTTCCGCACTCAGTCGGTTCAGCGAGCCTCGGGTCGGGTTGAGGAAGTGGTTGCGGTTATCGCGCGACCAGGTGGCGTCAAACCGGTAGGTCGTGATGCGTCGCTCGCTGCGCGATAGGAAACCATCGCCGTCTTCATCGAGGGAAATGCCCAGCGGGCGATCGGCGGGCACCCGCACCACGATGGGGCTGTTCGGGTCTTCCGGGTCCAGCGGAACGAACACACCGGGCAGATTGATGTCAACCCGCTGGGCCGATGCGCCAAAGCGCAGGAAACTCAGCTCGGTGATCGGGAAGCCGTAGTTGACCCCGGCTGCGGCCTGGCTGGTCGAGAAGGAGGAAATGTTGGCGCGGCCCTGATCGAACTCGGTATAGCGCAGGAAAAAACCGCGCGAGACCCCGTCATCGGTGTAGAACGGGTTGGTATAGCTCAGCCCGATCTGGGTCAGGATGCGGCTACGGCTGACCGAAAAGCCGACCCGCCGCCCCGAGCCAAGGAAATTGTCCTGCTCGACTGAAATGGAGGCGATCAACCCCTGGATCTGCGAGTAGCCGAGGCCAACCTGGAAACTGCCGGAGGGCTGTTCTTCAACGCTGACCACGATGTCGATCTGGTCTTCAGTGCCGTCTACCGGGTTGGTCTCGATGTTGACGTTTTCAAAAAAGCCCAGGCGTTGGATGCGCAGGCGCGACCGATCCAGCGCGGCTTGCGAGAACCAGCCGCCCTCGAACTGGCGCATCTCGCGGCGCAGCACTTCATCCTTGGTCTGGGTGTTGCCCTGGAATTCGATGCGGCGGACGTACACTCGCTGCCCGGGCTCGATGAAGAAATTGATTTCCACCTCGCGGGTGTCACGGTCAATGCGCGGCACAGGGTTGACGTTGGCGAAGGCGTAACCGATGTTGGCCAGGATGGCGGAAATGTTGTCGACGCTTTGCTCGACCTCACGGCGGGAGAAATTGCCGCCCGGCTCGACCATGATCAGCTGGCGCAGGGTGGATTCGGGCAGAATCAGGTCGCCGGTCAGGACCACATCGTTGACGGTAAAGACTTCACCTTCGCGGATATTGGCGGTGATGAAAATATCCTGCTTGTCCGGGCTGATGGACACCTGCGTGGACTCGATCGAGAAGTCGATGAAACCGCGGTCGAGGTAGAACGAGCGCAGGGCTTCCAGGTCGCCTGAGAGTTTCTCCCTGGTGTATTGGTTGCGGCCACGCCAGAAAAACAGGCCGCGCGTGGTATGCGATTCGAAGTCAGAGCGCAGCTCGCTTTCGCTGAAGCTCTCGTTGCCGACGATGTTGATGTGGCGGATCCTGGCCTGATCGCCCTCTTCTATGACGATGGCCAGGCTGACCCGATTGCGCGCTAGACGGTTGATCTGGGTGTCCACGTTGACGCCGTAATAACCGCGACCGAAATACTGGCGGACCAGTTCCTGGCGGACACGGTCGAGGCTCAACTGGTCGAAGATCTCGCCTTCGGCGATGCCGATGGCGGCCAGTGCCGGCATCAGGTCGTCATCCTGTATCTGGCGGTTTCCAGAGATGGACACGGCGGAGATCGCTGGGCGTTCCTCGACCACGATGACCAGGGTATCGTTTTCGCGCGCCAGCTCGACATCGTTGAAAAAACCGGTGCGATACAGATCGCGGATGGCGCTGCGTGAGGCCGAGGCGGTCAGCTCATCGCCGACCTCGACCGGCAAAAAGCTGAAGACATTGCCTTCGGAAATCCGCTGCAGTCCTTCAACCCGAATATCGCCGATCCGGAAGGGTTCGACCTGAGCGTGGCTGACCGCAGACAGCAGAATGAGCAGAAGACAAAGATATTTCATGAATCCTTTCCGTGACGGCCCCGCAAGTGCTCCTGACTGGGCGCCGCAGTTTAGGTGATAAGACGTAAGATATCGTTAAATATGGCCAAACTCATCAGTCCGAACACCATCGCCAGCCCGACATACTGCCCGGCGATCTGGGTTTGCTCCGATACCGGAGAGCCCTTGATCAACTCAACGAAGTAGTACAGCAGATGGCCGCCGTCGAGCATGGGAATCGGCAGCAGGTTGATGATGGCCAGCGACAGGCTGATCAGGCCGAGGAAGAACAGAAACCGGGTCAGACCGAGGCGCGCGGAAGAGTCGGCCATCTGGGCAATGGTAATCGGCCCGGACAGATTGCTCAGGGACGCCTTGCCAGTGACCATGCGGCCGAGGATACCCAGCGTGGCCGTGGTCAGGCGCCAGGTCTCGCCGGTGGCCTTTCCGATCGCTTCGATCGGACCATGGCGCAGGGTCACGAAGGCCCGCTCCATCTCGGCCTGGGCTGAAGCATCGGCTTCGGGCGCCTGAATGCCGAGAACGGGCCGGCCCTGTTCCACGCCGGGCATCACGTCGTATTCAACGACTCGCCCATCGCGTTCCACCCGAACGGTGACCGAGCGCGCCTCACCCTGCTCATCAAGCGCCTGCGAAGGGATCAACCGCGCAATATCCCGCCATCCATCGACATCCTCCCCGCCAATGCCCAGGATACGGTCGCCTGCCTGCAGTCCTGCTGAATCCGCCGCCGAGCCGGGGCTGACGAGTCCGATCAGCGGCGGCAGTTCCGGCCGCCAGGGCTGCAGTCCCAGGTGCTCCAGCGTTTGTTCTTCGCGAAAGTCAGCACCCAACTGGCCCAACGGCAGGTTCACCATGCGGCGGCTGCCGCCGCTGTCCTCGACCTCGACCTCGACCGCGCGTCGGTCCATGGCGGGTGTCATCAAGCCCAGCAGGGCATGGGTCCAGGAGTCGGTGCGCTGGCCGCCGACCGAGACGATCATGTCGCCTTCCTCAAGACCGGCTTCGGCTGCCAGTCCGGTGGTCGGGCCGAGCAGTGGCCGGGTTTCCGGGATGCCGACCACGAACATCAGCCAGAACGCGGCAACGGCAAAAATCAGGTTGAAAACGGGTCCGGCCGCGACGATGGCCATGCGCTGGCCCACGGGCTTGCGGTTGAAGGCTTCGCTCTTGTTCTCGGCCGGCACGGCCTGCTCGCGTTCGTCGAGCATGCTGACATAGCCGCCGAGGGGAATCGCTGCGACCTGGTAGCGGGTGCCGTCGCGACCGGTGCGCGACCACAGGGCGCGGCCGAAGCCGACCGAGAAGGTCAACACGCGCACTCCGAAGCGCCGGGCCACCCAGAAATGACCGAATTCATGAAAGGTCACCAGCAGTCCAAGGGCAACCAGCAGCCAGAAAATGGGGCCTAGCAGTTCCATGCCACCTCAGTCAGGTTTCAAGCAGGATAAGCACGCGCGCAAAGCGCGAGCGAGATTGCAGTATTGTATGGGCAACGCTTGGCCGATTTGGTTCGCTCACTGACCCAACCAAAGCCAGGCCAGGGCAAAAAACGGCAGCGCGGCGCCCAGGCTGTCGAATCGGTCAAGCAGGCCACCATGGCCGGGCAGCAGCGATGAAGAATCCTTCAGGCCTTGCTGACGCTTGAGCAGGCTGATAAACAAGTCACCGCCAATCGATACCGCGGCCAGGAGCAGACCCAGGGTTGCCGCCAGGCCGGCAGGAAACGAGGGTACGGGCAACAGGATGACCGCAAGCGACGTCAGGCCGGTCGCCGCCGCCAGGCCGCCAATGGCGCCGGCGCGTGTCTTGCCGGGGCTGATCTGCGGGGCCAGTTTGGCGCCGCCGATCGCTTTGCCGCTGAAATAGGCGCCAATGTCGGCGGCGGCAACCACAATCACCGGCAGTACGACCAACCAGGGTGACTCGGCCTGCAGCAATGACAGCGCCATCCAGGCACCGAGCAGAATGACGGCCAGGACGGCCAGCTTCAGCGTGGTGTTGCCGCGGCCGAAGGTCGGGTGCCTCAGCCAGCCCAGCAGGCACAGCCAGACCAGCGCGGTGATGGTCAGCGGCAGCGTGAATCGATCCTGGTCCGGAATCACATAGAGCAGGCCCGCGATGGCCAGCAGCGCGGCGGCGAAGACGATCCAGTAAGTGCTGCGCGCCAATCCGGCCAGGCGGCCGGCTTCTCTGCCGCCGGCGCCAAGCAACACCAGCGCGGCCGCGGCAGCAAACAGTGGGGCGGGCAGAAAAAAGAGCAGGCACGCGCCCACGGCCACCATCAGGATGGCGGTGACGACGCGGGTTCTAAGCACTCTTGACCCGGCTCAGTCCGCCGAAGCGCCGTTCCCGTCCGGCAAAGTCGACCAGGGCCTCGTCCAGCGCCTGCGGCCCGAAGTCCGGCCACAGCACGTCGGAGAAGTGCAGTTCGGTGTAGGCGATCTGCCAGAGCAGGAAGTTCGACAGGCGCTTTTCGCCGCCGGTGCGGATGAACAGATCCGGCGGCGGCAGATGACTCAGGGTCAGCTCCTGGTTGAGTCGCTCCTCGGTCAGGTCTTCGGCGGCCAGATTGCCGGTGGATGCGGCGGCCGCTATCCGGCGCGCGGCGTTGACCACATCGGCGCGTCCGCTGTAGTTGACCGCCACGTTGAGCTGGAGGCGCTGATTGCCGCAGGTCAGTTGTTCGGCCTGCGCCATGCCTTCGCGCAGGCTGGGGTTGAATACGGACCGATCCCCCATGAAGTTGATGCGTACGCCGTGCTGGTGCAGTTCACGCACATCCTTGTTGAGCGCGCGCAGAAACAGGTCGAGCAATTTGCGAACTTCAGTCGGCGGCCGGCGCCAGTTTTCGCAGGAAAAGGCGAATACCGTCAGTACGGGGATGTCGCGGCGGATGACGGCCTCGACGGTTTTTTTGAGCGCTTCGCTGCCGGCCTGATGCCCGTAGGAGCGTGGCTTGCCCCGACCCATGGCCCAACGCCCGTTGCCGTCCATGACGATGGCGATGTGGTGAGGCATGGGCGGCTGATCCAGCATGATCAGATCTCCATCAGTTCCTTTTCCTTGGTCGCGATCAGGTCGTCAATCTGACCGACATAGCGATCGGTCAGCTGCTGAATCATGGTTTCACCCCGACGCACGTCGTCCTCGGTCAGCTCCTTGTCCTTCTGAAAGTCCTTGAGCTGATGATTGGCGTCCCGCCGAATGTTGCGAATCGCGATCTTGGCGTTTTCGCCTTCCTGGTGGACGACCTTGACCAGATCAGCGCGGCGCTCTTCGGTCAGTGCAGGAAGTGGAACCCGAATATTGACGCCGGCGGTGGCCGGGTTGAGGCCGAGGTCGGAGGTCATGATTGCTTTTTCGATTTTCGAGACCATGGACTTGTCGAACGGCACCACACTCAGGGTGCGCGCGTCCTCGGCACCGATGCTGGCGGCCTGGTTAAGGGGTACCTCGGAGCCGTAGTAATCCACGGTGATATGTTCCAGCAAGCTGGGGTGGGCCCGGCCGGTGCGGATTTTGGCCAGTTCAGCCTGCAGTACCGAGACGCTTTTGGCCATGCGCGCGTCTGATTCGGCGTTGATTTCCTTGAGCATGGTCTACCTCGCTGTTCCGTACGATCTGATCGGACTGCCGTCCGGCATTGTACCGGTGTTTGCGCGCGGCACGCGGATGCTGACGATCAGCCGACCAGCGTGCCCACGTCGTCGCCGGCAATCAGGCGCTGCAGTTCGCCGGGCTTGTTGAGATTGATGATGCGGATGGGCATGGACTGGTCGCGACACAGGACGATGGCATTGGTGTCCATCACCTGAAGCTTGCGCTCAATGACCTCGTCGTAGCCGACGTGGTCGTAACGCCTGGCGTCCGGGTCGGTCATCGGATCGGCAGTGTAAATTCCGTCGACCTTGGTGGCCTTGATCATCAGGTCGGCGCCAATTTCGATGGCGCGCAGGCTGGCCGCGGTGTCGGTGGTGAAAAACGGGTTGCCGGTGCCGGCAGCGAAGATGACCGCGCGCTGTTTTTCCAGATGCCGGATGGCGCGGCGGCGAATGTAGTCTTCGCACACCTCGCGCACCGATACCGCGGACATGACCCGTGTGGTCACGCCGGCCCGCTCCAGCGCATCCTGCAGAGCCAAAGCGTTCATGACCGTGGCCAGCATGCCCATGTGATCACCGGTGACCCGGTCGATGCCGGAGGCGGCCAGCCCCTTGCCGCGGAAGATATTGCCGCCGCCCACCACGACACCGATTTGGACGCCCGCGCCAATCACTGCGGCGACTTCGGCCGCAATGCGCGAGCTGATCTTGGGGTCGATGCCGTAGTCAAGCTCGCCCAGCAGGGCTTCCCCGCTGAGCTTGAGCAGAATGCGTCGGATGGGGCCGGGCTTGCTCATGGCTGTCTTCCGTCAGCCGCCGCGGGCCTGCTGCATGACTTCGGCAGCAAAGTCGCTTTCTTCCTTTTCGATCCCTTCGCCAACTTCCAGGCGAACGAACTCCAGCACCTGCACGCCTTTTTCCTTGAGCAGCTTGCCGACGGTGACGTCCCCGTCCTTGACGAACGGCTGGCCGGTCAATGTGATCTCGGCAAGATGCTTGTTCAGACGGCCGGAGACCATTTTCTCGACGATTTCCGGTGGCTTGCCGCTTTCGGCGGC
>SKIE01000272.1 GCA_007116585.1 Wenzhouxiangella sp.
CCTCCATGATGCGGGCCTCGAAATACACCGTGAAGCCCTCGTTCAGCCACAGGTCGCGCCAGGCCGCGTTGGTGACCAGGTTGCCTGACCAGGAGTGGGCCAGTTCATGCGCGACCAGCGCAAGCAGACTGCCGTCGCCGGCAATGATGGTCGGCGTGATGTAGGACAGGCGCGGGTTTTCCATGCCGCCGAACGGAAAGCTCGGCGGCAGCACCAGCAGGTCGTAGCGCCCCCAGCGATAGGGCCCGTACAGGTTCTCGCCGATCTCGACCATTGCTTCGAGCACGTCGAATTCTTCGGCCGCGGCCTCGATCCACTGCGGCTCGGCGTAAATGCCGGTCCGCGGCCCGGTCTCGGCGAACACCAGGTCACCAACGGCGATCGCCATCAGATACGACGGAATCGGCTCGGGCATGTGGAACTGATACTCGCCGGTATCGTTGCGCTCGAACAGGTTGCCGTCAGCGCCCATGACGACCATGAGATCGCGCGGGCCGCGCACGGTGGCATCAAAGGTATAGCGCACGGCCGGCGTGTCCTGCAGCGGCACCCAGGTCCGGGCGTAGTGCGGCTGACTTTGCGAAAACATGAACGGCCTGCCCGAAGAGGTCTGCTCGCCGTCCAGCCACTGCAGCCCGAAGGCATCAGGCGAGGTGGCGTAATCGATCCGGACCCGCTCGATACCGGCCGGCAGCACGATCACCAGCGGCCGGCCCAGATGACCGTGATCGGCGCCGAAGCGCCAGGATACGGGCAGGTACTCACCGTCCGGCTGGATTGCGTTGACGTCCCGGATATCGAGATCGCGACTGTCCAGCACCAGGCGCTGAAAACCCGGCTCGGGGCGCTCCAGCGTCAGCACCACGTGTCCCGAGAGGGTTCGAGCACGCATGTCGGCGTCCAGATCAAGGTCCAGGTGTGTCACCCGGACTTTTTCAAACTCGGCAAAACTGTGGGGGTCAGTGCCGGTGGAGACCCGGAATTCCGGCGATGCCGTCAGGGCTTCCGGCGGCTCGTCGCTCTGGCAGGCGGCCAGAGAGAGCAACAGCACCATCAAAAGCAGGGGGCGAAGCAAGTATGCCATGAATATCTCCAGGCGATCAAAGCATCGGGCAACTCGACGGTCGGCTACAAGGCCCCGTCACCCTCTTCACCGGTGCGGATGCGAACCGCCCGCTCGATGGAGGAGACAAAGATCTTGCCGTCGCCGATCCGCCCGGAGGCGGCCGTCTCGACAATGGTCTCGACCACGCGCTCGGCCTGCTCATCCGGCACAACAATCTCCAGCTTGAGCTTGGGCAGAAAATCGACCACGTATTCAGCACCCCGGTACAGCTCCGTGTGCCCTTTCTGGCGGCCGAAGCCCTTGACCTCCGAGACGGTCATGCCGGTGATGCCGGCTTCGCCCAGGGCGTCGCGTACATCATCGAGTTTGAACGGTTTGATAATCGCGGTGATCAGTTTCATGGTGTCGGGCAATCTGTCAAATCAAGGCTGATGTCCATAGTAAACTCTTTGCTGTTTTCAAACGGCGAGCCTTGGCTGATGCGCCCTGACTTCCAGACCATCGATGAAATCACGCGCCGCCTGGCGGAGTCCGTTCCTGCCGAGCTCAAGACCGCGCGCGCGGAGATGGAAAAGCAGTTCAGGAGCGTGCTTGAAAACGCGTTCAACCGGCTTGAGCTGGTGACCCGGGAGGAATTCGAGATCCAGAAAAAAGTGCTGCTGCGCACGCGCGAAAAGCTCGAGCGGCTGGAACAGCTGCTGGAAGCGCGCGACGCCGAACCGGCGCCCGACAGCCAGGATTAGCCTTATTGCGCATATCCCTGCGCCTCCGAGGCAAACCGAAAAGGTTACTCAAGGATGGTGGCCAGCTTGGCAAGCACCTCGTCCATAACAACCTGCGGCACGCTTTCCAGCTTGTGGCCGCGGCGCACACGAATATCGACGGCGCGCGGTTGATCGCACCGGATAACGCCCGTGGTTTCGGTCCCCGTACCCATCAGGGAAACCGCAAAACCAGCGGTGCGGGCGAAGTTGCCACCGCTGGTGATGGGCAAGACAACAGGCGTTCCGGTCAGCTTGTTGAATGAGATCGGGGAAACAACGAGAACCGGGCGCGTTCCCTGTTGCTCGTGACCTGAAGTCGGATCGAGACTGACCAGGTAAATATCGCCCCGCTCCATGGATCAAATCAGTTCAGTGCCGGCCCGGCCGGACCCCAGCCACTCCTGGTCGTCATCACTGACGGGAGCGGATGCATCACATTGCGCCAGGAGTTCGTTCAGCTTATAGCGCGGGCGCGGGCGTGGCTCAACCATCAGGCGGCCGTTATCTACCGTCAGCCCGACCTGGGCTCCAGCCGATAACTCCAACAGGTCCAGAAGCGCCGGCGGGACGGCCATCATGACCGATCCACCAACGCGCCTCAGGTTCGTGGTATGCATACGAGGCTCTCCTTGATATTATATTTCTGTATAACACAGTTTGCTCCGTGAGAGCAACACGAGAGGCCCAAACTGTTGGCCCAGACCCGCAACCAGAAACGCTGGTCAGGGGCGCCGAACCCGTCCGGCCAGCCAGACGGCCAGAACAATGATGCCGCCGCCGAGCACCAATCTCGGCCAGTCGGCATCGCGGTTCCAGATCAGCACGTTGACCAGAATCCCGGCCGGGATCAGCATGTTGTTCATCGCCGCCAGCTGCCCGGTGTTGACCCGGCGCGCGCCCAGATTCCAGCCCAGATAACCCAGCCCCGACGCGCCCAGCCCCAGCCACAGCAAGACACCCCACTGGATACCGCCCTGCGGCAGCCGGTCGAAATCACCGAACAAGGCCAGCGCCGCGCCCGAGACCACCACGCCGCCGAGAAAAAACCACCCGAACACCTGGATCTGCGACATGGTCTCCGGCAACCGGGTGCGCTTGTACCAGACCTGGCCGAAGGCAAAGCACAGGTTGGCGCCCTGGATCAGCAAAAAGCCCGTCAGTGCTTGACTGCCGAGGCCGTCGTAGCGGATCACCACCGCGCCGGCCACCGCCAGTCCCGCGGCCAGCCACCAGGCCGCAGGCAGGCGATGGCGGCCGAGTATGCGCTCATCAATCAAGGTCACATACAGCGGCGTCAGCGTGGTAAACAGCAGCAGTTCCGGTACGCTCAGGTGGGCAAAGGCATGAAACAGGAACAGATACATCAGCCCGATCTGCACCGCCCCGATGCCGGCCAGACGCAGCGCCAGACCCAAGCCGGGTCGCGCGCGCGCCAGCAACGGCACAAACAGCAACAACGCCAGTGCAGTGCGCACAAAGACCGAAAAATAGTCGTCCACCTCCCCCGACAGGTAGACACCGATCAGCGAAAAACTGAACGCCCACATCAGGGTGACGAGCCACAGCAAGGACATGTTGAAGATCTGGTTTGGGCAGGCCGGCCAAGGATACTGCGCCTGCGCCGGGAAGTTTTCCTACAGCAATTGAGGGCAGCTTGCGATGGCTGGGCGGCACCGGGCCCGGCGACACTGTCCGCCAGGCTCAGCACACATCAAAAACATCATGGGATTGGCCAGCATTCATTCACGTGCGCAGGTGGGCATCGACGCCCCGGAGGTGCTGGTCGAGGTGCACCTCGGCCCCGGCCTGCCAGGCTTTGGCATCGTCGGTCTGCCCGAAACCGCCGTGCGCGAGAGCAAGGACCGCGTGCGCGCGGCCATGGACAACGCCGGCTTCCGCCGACCGCAGTGGAAAACCACCGTCTCGCTGGCCCCGGCCGACCTGCCCAAGGAAGGCGCGCGCTTTGATCTACCGATTGCACTCGGCGTGATGGCGGCCTCCGGTCAGATCACCAACCCACAGCTCGATCAGTGGGAGTTTCTCGGCGAACTGGCGCTGGACGGCTCCGTGCGCGCCGTGCGCGGCTGTCTGCCCGCCATCCTGCAGGCCCGTCGGTGCCGGCGCCGGCTGGTGCTCCCGGCAGCCAATGCCGAAGAAGCCAGCCTGGTCCGGGATGCCGATGTGGTGCTGGCTGGCCATCTGACCGAAGTTGTCGCCGCACTCAACGGCGAAACCGAACTGCCCCGGCCCGAAGCGGCCGACCCCACCCCGGCCGACCCCCTGCCCGACCTGCGCGACGTGCTGGGCCAGCAGCGCGCCCGGCGGGCGCTGGAGATCTGCGCGGCCGGTTCGCATAACCTGCTTTTCATTGGCCCGCCGGGCACGGGCAAGACCCTGCTGGCCTCACGTCTGCCCGGCATCCTGCCGCCGATGAGCGAGGACGAGGCACTGGAGGCAGCAGCCGTGGCCTCGATTGCCGGCCTCGGGCTCGATCCGGCACGCTGGCGCACGCGCCGTTTTCGCAGCCCGCACCACACGGCCTCCGGCATCGCGTTGGTTGGCGGCGGCTCAAAACCGAGGCCCGGCGAAATCTCGCTGGCCCACGGCGGCGTGCTGTTCCTGGATGAGTTGCCCGAGTTCAGCCGCCATGTGCTGGAAGTGCTGCGCGAACCGCTGGAGTCGGGCCGCATTCTGATCTCGCGCGCGGCCGTCCAGGCCGAATTCCCAAGCCGCTTTCAGCTGATCGCGGCGATGAACCCCTGCCCCTGCGGCTACGCCGGGGATCCGTCCGGCCGCTGTACCTGCACGCCCGATCAGACCCGACGTTATCGCGACCGCATCTCCGGCCCGTTGCTCGACCGCATTGATCTACATGTCGAGGTGCCGCGCCAGTCACTCAACGGACATGAACCCGGCGAATCCTCGGCCGATGTTCGCAAACGCGTCATGGCCGCACGGGAGCGCCAGGCCGAGCGCGGCTGCGTCAATGCGCGCCTGGCCCTGGAGCACATCCGTGACCACTGCGCGCTGGGTGCCCGACACACCAGGTTTCTTGAACAAGCCTGCGAACGACTGCAGTTGTCGGCCCGCGCGCACCACCGCATTGTCCGGGTAGCGCGCACCATTGCCGACCTCGATGGCTCGGAGCGCATTGAACTGCCGCACCTGAGCGAGGCGATTGGCTACCGTCAGCTCGACCGCGCGAATGCCACAGCACTGAGCAATTAACGCCAGACATCAGGCGCCCAAACGGGTAGCATGAGGGTCTGTTATCACTGGATGTTTTGCTTGTCGAAATCGTCCGTTTTGTCGATTGCGCGCGCACTGATCCTGCTGGGCTTGTGCTCGCTTGCGATCAATCCCGCAGTCGCCGCGCCGCTGGAAACCGAGATTCGCGGCGTCGACGGCGCGAAGCTGGCCAACGTGCGCGCTCACCTGTCACTGGTTCAGGCCGAACGGCTGGACGATATCTCTGTCTGGCGTCTGCGCCAAATGACCGGCAATGCGCGCCAGGAAGTCCGCGATGCGCTCAAACCCTTTGGCCACTATCGACCGCGGGTCGACGTGCGCCTGATCGAACCGGAGGCTGACAACCAGCCCTGGCAGGCTCGCATTCGCATCGAGCCCGGTGATCCGGTCACCATTGACCAGGTCGATCTGCGCCTGAGCGGTGACGGCGCTGACCATCCCAACCTGGTTGCCTGGCGCGACAGCTGGCCCCTGCCGGCCGGCCGCGTGCTCGATCACCCGACCTGGGAAAGCGCCTGGCGCGGGTTGACCGACATCGCCAATGAGCAGGGTTTTTTCGACCATCGATTCGAACAGCGCCGCATCGACGTTGACCCCGACCGCAACCAGGCAGATATCCGGCTGCACTTCGAGACCGGACAGCGCTACCGGTTTTCCGGCTACACCAGCGAGCCGACCCCGTTTACCAACCGCCTGCTCAAGCGCCTGACCATCATTGAACCCGGCGAGCCCTACACCCGCGAACGCGTTGACGAGCAGCGCGAAATCATGGCCCGCTCCAGCCTGTTCGACCGCATCGTGGTCGAGGAGGAGCGCAATCGGGAAACCGGCGAGGTGAACCTGCACTATCGGCTCAACCCGCGCCCGCCCAACTCTTACCGCGCCACGGTCGGCTTCGGCACCGACACCGGCGCCCGGCTGCAGCTAGGCTGGGTCCGGCACTACCTGTCCTCGCGCGGCAACCGCCTCGACTCCGGCTTCGGCGTGCAGCAAAGCGACAACGAGTTCGTGCTGCGCAGCGAGTACCAGCACCCGCGCGGCAGCCAGCCGGGCGATTTCCTCACCGCTGGCGCGCTCCTGCGCCGCCAGCAGGACAACTTCCGCTTCAACGACGAGGACCAGCGCGAGGCCATTTTTGATTCATTCAGCGGCAGTCGAGAGCAGGTTGAGCTGCGTTTCGGTCGACTCGAAGAGCGGCTGTTTTTTCAGGATCGGTTCCAGGCTCTGGAAGAGCGACTTTTTGTGGCTGTGCTGAACGAATCTTTCGATGCCTTCCGCGAGGCGCGTTTCAGCGAGGAAAACGAAGCGCTGCTGGCCGCCAACCCGGAACTGTCCGATTTCCTGCAAACAGAGACCAACACCATGGCACTGGGAGCAGAGTGGCGACTGCCCAACATCAGCGGCACCGGTTTTTTCACCTCCGGGCAGATCTTCGAAGCCCGCCTGCTGGCCGCGCATGATTCGGTCGCCTCGGACGTCAGCTTTGCCCAGGCCTACCTGCGCGGGCGCTGGCACCAGATTTTCGGCGACCGCCACAAGCTGCTGGTCAGCGGTGAGATCGGCTACACGGAAGCCGACGTGCGCAAGCTGGATGTTCGTCTGGATGACCGCCAGCTCGACCTGTCGATCACCGAACTCCCGGAGCGCTACCGCTTCAAGACCGGCGGCGACCGCACGGTGCGTGGCTATGGCTTTGAGACTTTGAGCACCAACCGCAACGGCGCCAACCACATCCTGGCCGCGTCGGTCGAGTACGAGTATCGCGTCGGCGAGAACTGGTCGCTGGCCGCCTTCTATGATGTCGGCAACGCCTTCAACGACTGGAACGAGCGCAAGCTCAAGCGGGGCGTCGGCGCCGGCTTTCGCTGGTACACGCTGATCGGCCCGATCCAGGTCGACATCGCGCAGGCGCTGGACGACATTGACAACCCCTGGCGGCTCCACTTCACCATCGGGACCCGGCTGCTATGAAGAAAACCCTGATCATCATCGCGCTGATCCTGGGCTTGCTGATCGGCCTGGCCGCTTCCGGCTGGTGGTGGCTGACCGGCACGCAGTCCGGCGCCCACTGGCTGCTGAATCGGGCCGTGGGCTTTGCCCCCTCGCTGCAGTGGGACGAGCTGGACGGCAATTTGCGTGGCGGCCTGACCCTGCGCGGCCTGCAGGTAAACGAAGCCGGTGTCCGGGCCAACGCCGACCGGGTGGAACTGGCGGTGCGGATTCATCTGCCGCCAAACCTTTCGGTGGACGTGCACTGGCTGCGCGTCTCTGACGGCCAGGTGCATCTGCCGCCCGGCGTCGACGAGCCCACGCCTGAGCGCGAGCCGCTGGTGCTGCCCGACCTGAGCAGCCCGGTCGATGTCCGGCTGCGCGAGTTGAGCCTCCGGGACCTGGCCATCCATCCGTCGCCCGAGGCCGAGGCCATTCCCATCAAGCAGCTTCGGCTGGCCGCCCGCGCTGGCGATGAACTGCTGCTGGAAGAACTTGCGGTTCAACTGCCGGACCTGTCGGCATCGGCCAGCGGGCGCTGGGGCTTGTCCGAACCCTTCGCCGGTGAGCTTGCCCTTGAGACCGAATATCGTCTCGATCCTGGACCGGACCGGCAACTGCAGCAGGCCGCCAGCGTGGCGGTCAGCGGTGATCTGTCTCGTCTCGAACTTGAACTGGACACACGTGGCCCGGCCCGGCTGACCGGCCAGGTCATCGTGCTCGATGCATTGAACAGCCCGCAGATTGAGGCCGATCTGAACGGGCGACTGGGCGACTGGCCGGATCTGGACCTGGCGATCGAAGCCCTGAACATCACCGTCCGCGGCGGCCTCGATGACTGGGCGCTGACCGCCACCGGCGAGGCTGCCGGCCAGTTCGACGAGTTCCTGCTGCCGGACAACGACTGGCGTTTCGAGCTGGGTGGCGATCTCGAACAGGTCCACATTGAACAAGGCCTGATCAATATCTTCGAAGGCCGGATCGAACTGGACGGCGAACTGGCGACCGCGCAGCCATCGAGTGCTCGGCTTCGCGTTGGACTTGATGAGCTGAACCTGGCGCCGCTGCACGAAGAATGGCCGGCCCAGGCCCGATTGAGCGGCGCACTGGAGATCGACGCCAATCCTGACAGGGTCGAGCTGCGCTCGCTGGCGCTGAGCGCCCCGCCCACAAGTCTCTCGCTGGAAGGCAGCGGCCACTGGGTAGCCGAGACCGATGAACTGCAGGCCAGCCTGCACTGGCGTGACCTGAACTGGCCGCCGATCGAGGATGCCGCCGAACCGGTTTTCCGCAGCGAATCCGGCAGGCTGAGCGTGCAGGGCCGGCTGAGCGACTGGCAGATGGAGCTGGAAGCCCTGTTGCGGCTGCTCGATCAGCCGGCGCTCACGCTCGATGTTCAGGCCAACGGTGACTTGGAAAGCGCACAGGTCACCCGTCTGCATGCCGATACTGACGATGCCGGACGGCTGGAGGCCAGCGGTCGGGCGCGCTTCCAGCCAGAGCCTGGTGGCGCACTGGCGCTGCGCTTGGTGGACTTCGACATCGGCCGCTTTGCCGACGCCCTGCCGGGCCGCGTCAGCGCCGATCTCGACATCGACGCCGACTCGCTGGAGTCAATCGTGCTGGAGTTGCGTGAGCTGCAGGGCGAGCTGCGCAATCAGCCGATTCAGGGCCAGGGTCGGGTCAGCCTGCGCCAGGACAGCCCGGAGGCCGGGCGGCTGGATCTGGGTTTCGGCAGCAACCGCCTCGAGCTGGCCAGCGACAACGGCCGCCAGTGGCGGGTCGACGTCGACGCCTCCGCCCTCGGCCAGTTGATGCCTGGACTGACTGGCAAGGGGACTTTGAACGCACTAATCGATCTGGATCAGGGCATCGGTGAAGCCAGTGGTCGCTTCAGCGACGTGGGCTGGGCAGATATCGTGCTCGAGAGCGGCACGCTGGACTCAACGATCGACTGGCTGGCCGAGCAGCCCAGCGCCCGCCTGGACGTGCGGCTCAATGACCTCGACCTGAACCCCTGGGAACGTGTCGATCTGCTGGAATTCAGCCTGAACGGCCACTGCGCCGGGCACCAGGCCCGGCTAAACCTGGTCGGTTTGCGCGGCAGCGTGGACCTGCATGCCGGCGGCCAGCTCGACAGCTGCGACCTGGCCGAAATTTCCGGCTGGGCCGGCGCCATTGATCACCTCTACCTGGCCAACACCATTGCCGGCGACTGGGAGCTCAACCAACCGCTCGAAGTTGAACTGGCCGACGGCGGGCTCAGCGCCAGCCGCGGCTGCCTGGTTGAGTCCAGCGACCGCAGCGGCCGGATCTGCCTGCGTCAACTGGAGGCTGCCGACACCGGGCAGATTGCCGTGGCCATTGAACAGCTGCCCATGGACTTGCTGCTGGCACCGCTGGCTCCGGTATTCCAGCTCAGCTCGGCGCTGTCGGGCGAGATCGAGGCGGGCTGGAACGCAGTCGGCGGGCTGGAACGTCTCGACGGTGAGCTGCGCTTGAGCCAGGGCGCACTCAAGCCTTTGGGCGGCGAAGACAGCCTGCTGGATGTCCAGTCGGTCCGGCTGAACTTCACGCCCGAGGGCGAGCTGCTGCTGGTCACGCTGGAAGCCGCGCTGGAAGGTGACAGCGAGCTTTCTGGCCAGGCCCGCCTGGTCGAGCTGGACGACCTGTCGACAGCAACCATAGACGCCCGCGCCCGCCTGGACCTGCCAGATATCGGCATTTTCAACCGCCTGGTGGCCGAACTCGACCAGCTCGGCGGGCGTCTGACCGGCGAAGTGCAGCTCGGCGGCGCGCTGCTGGGGCCCAGCCTGGACGGGCAGTTGGCCTTGCGCGACGGTCTCATCGTGCACGCGCCGCTGGGGCTTCGGGTTGAAGACATCTCACTGACCCTCGACGGTACCGAAACCAGCGCCAGCCTGACCGGCGGCATGCGCGGCGGTGACGGCAGCCTGAACATCAACGGCGACCTGGAACTGGTCGACAACAAATGGCAGCTGGATACCGCGGTCGAAGGCGAGCGGTTCACCTTTGCCGATATCGACTGGTTGCAGCTTCGCGCCAGTCCGGTTATCCGCCTGAAGCGCGACGGCGAGGGCCTGGTTCGCCTGGACGGCGATGTTCGCATTGACCACCTGCGCGCAGGCATGCCGCCCGGTGTGGAGCAGCGGGTACCGGCCTCGGCCGACGTGCGCGTGCGCGGTGAAACCGTTGAAGACGAGGCGCAGAATGACCTGGGTCAGCAACTCGAAGGCCGGCTGGGGCTGGACCTGGGCGACGATGCGCGCCTGGCAGCACTCGGCATGCAGGCCCGCTTGGCCGGCGGCCTGGAGTTGCTGTGGGAGCGGCAAAGCATAGAACCGCGCGCCCGCGGCGTAATCCGCATCCCCGATGGTTCCTACCGCGCCTACGGACAGAATCTGGAAATCGAGGACGGCGAGATCGTGTTCACTGGCCATGCCGTCGACAACCCCAGCCTGGACATCGAGGCGGTGCGCGAAATCTTCGGCGACCCGCAGGTCGAGGCGGCCGGGGTGCGGATTCGCGGCAACGCGCGCGACCCCCGCATCACCTTGTTCACGAACCCGCCGACCAGCGAAGAAAAAGCCCTGGCCTACGTGGTCACCGGCGCCGATTTCGACCACGCCAGCGGCCAGGCCGCGGTCAACATCGGCTTTTACCTGCTGCCGCGACTGTTTGTCAGTTACGGCATCGGCCTGTTCGAGGCCGGCAACGTGCTCTCCGGCCGCTATGAACTGTCGCAGCGCTGGGGCGTGCGGGTGGTCTCGGGCGAGCGCGATACCGGCGTGGATTTGAGCTACAGCATCGACCGCTGAGTCAGCCGGCGCTTGCCACGTCAACCCTTACTGCGCCGGCCCGTAAGCGTAATCACCGCCTCGGCGCAGGGCTTCGGTGTAGGCATCGCGCGCCTGAAAGCGTGCGACGTACGCATTGATGGCCGGGAAGGCTTCGTCGATGGTGCCCTGGGCCAGTGCGGCTTCCAGCGGAAAGCTCATCTGGATGTCGGCGGCTGAAATCTCGTCCCCGGCAAACCACTCGTTTTCGGCCAGGTGGCGGTCGACAAAGCTGAAGTGGGTCGCAATCTGCTGATTGGTGAACACGTTGTCGACTTCGTCGGCAATCTTGCGCAGCACCGGGCGGATGAAAAACGGCCCCGGGCCGTTACGGATCTTGTTGAACACCAGCTTGAGCAGCAGTGGCGGCATCAGCGACGCCTCGGCATACTGCATCCAGTAGGCAAACTGCCAGTAGCGATCGTCGCCCGGCTCAGGCGCCCACTGCTTGTCGCCGTAGGTTCTGGCCAGGTACTCGATAATCACGCCGGACTCGGCATAGGTCTCGCCCTGATCGGTGATGACCGGCGATTTGCCCAGCGGATGCACCTTGCGCAGGCTGTCGGGTGCCAGGGCGGTTTTGGCGTCGCGCTCGTAGCGCTTGACCCGGTATTCAACGCCCAGTTCTTCCAACATCCACAAAATACGCTGCGAGCGCGAGTCTTCCAGGTGGTGAACGGTGACCATGGTCAGATAACCTGCAATGGTGAGTTCATTACTTATGCTCGCACACTGCGCGTGATGCGGGCACGAGACCGGGTGGTCATGATGCATGGCCATGGCAGGCAATATGGGGCGGATCGCTGCCGCACCAGCCGCAACGATCATCTGCTGTTGGTGTCCCAGCGTGGATACTTGCACAAACACACCACGGGGTTCGCGATGGGCAAAATCTGGCAATTACCAATGGCCGCGGCACTGCTGTTGCTTGTGGCCGCCTGTGCACCGGAACCGGCGCTATCGCCGCCTGAGCCCTCGCCACCCAAGCCCGAAGCCATGAACCAACCGCGCAACGCCCAACCCGGTCTCGATACCACCGTGGAAGCCGCCATTACCGACCTGGCCGGACGGCTCGACATCGACGCCAACGACATCACCGTGCAAAGCGCCCGCGCCGTGACCTGGTCAGATGGCGCCATCGGTTGCCCCATGCCCGAACTTGCCTACACCCAGGCGCTGGTCGAGGGTTTTCATGTCGAACTGGAGGCCGACGGCGAAACCCACCATTACCACGCCGGACGCGACGGTGCGCCCTTCCGCTGCCCGGACGACCGCCGCCGCGCGCCGATCGACGACCGCCGGGCCGTCAAATAACGACATGGTCTTGGCGGGCCCGGGCTTAGCCTGCCGCTGATGAATCGATACCTTCGAACGCTGTGCCTGCTTGCCGTTGTGCTCAGCCTGTCCGGCTGCGGCACGCGTACGGCCTACAACAACCTCGAC
>SKIE01000165.1 GCA_007116585.1 Wenzhouxiangella sp.
GCGATCTGGCCGACCGGCCCGACCTCAAGTTCAGCGCCTTCCAGCCGCACACGTCCAAGGCGCTGGCGCCGACCGGCAACCTGTTCGCCGCCATTCGTCGCCGGGACTGGCTGCTGCACCACCCCTACGACAGCTTCCAGCCGGTGGTCGATTTGCTGCGCCAGGCCGTCAGTGATCCATCGGTGCTGGCCATCAAGCAGACCCTGTACCGCACCGGCGTCGATTCCGAACTGGTCGGTCTGCTGGTCGAAGCAGCGCGGGCCGGCAAGGATGTCACCGTCATCGTGGAACTTCGGGCGCGGTTCGATGAACAGGCCAACATCACCCTGGCCACGCGACTGCAGGAGGCTGGTGTCCAGGTGGTGTATGGCGTTGTCGGCCACAAGACCCACGCCAAGATGATGCTGATCGTGCGCCGTGAGCGCGGCCACTTGCACCGCTATGTGCATCTGGGCACCGGCAATTATCACCAGGGTACGGCCAAGGCCTATACCGACTGGAGCCTGCTCAGCGCCAATCCTGACCTGGCCCAGGATGTGCACCGCATCTTTCAGCAATTGTCAGGTCTGGGGCGTGTGCAGGCGCTGAACCGCCTCATCCAGTCGCCTTTCGGACTTCACCGCTTTTTGCTTGAGAAGATCCAGCGCGAGACCGAACATGCGCTGGCCGGGCGCAGCGCCCGGATCTGCGCCAAGATGAATTCGCTGACCGAGCCTGAAATCATCCGGGCGCTCTATCAAGCCTCGCGCGCTGGCGTGGAAATCCGCCTGGTGGTGCGCGGCATCTGCTGCCTCAGGCCGGGCGTGCCGGGACTGTCGGAGACCATTCGAGTACGCTCCATCCTGGGACGCTTCCTGGAGCACAGCCGTGTCTACCACTTCGACAACGGCGGAGAATCGGAAACCTTTGCCGCCAGCGCCGACTGGATGGAGCGAAACCTGTTTCAACGCGTCGAGACCTGCTTCCCGATCCTGGAACCGCGGGCAGCCGCGCGCGTCCTGCGCGAGTCGATCGAACTGGCCTTTGCCGACAACCGCAGCGCCTGGGAACTCGGCCCCGGGGGCGATTACCATCTGGTCTACCCCAACGAAGGCGAACAGGAACTGGCCATCCAGGATGTCCTGATGACCGAAGCAGCCGATGGCTGAACCCGAAATGTTTGCTGCCGTTGATCTGGGCAGCAACAGTTTTCATATGGTCGTGGCGAGGGTTGAACATGGCCAGCTCCGGATCATTGATCGCATCAAGGATATGGTGCGCCTCGGCGGCGGTCTGGACACCGAGGGTCGGCTGGACCAGGCCACGCGCGAGCGGGCGCTGGCCTGCCTGGCTCGTTTCGGTCAGCGCCTCGCCGGCATTCCGGCCAGTAACCTGCGCGCCGTCGGCACCCAGACCTTTCGACGCCTGCGTAATCCGGCCGGCTTTCTCGTCGTCGCAGAAACCGCCCTGGGTTGTCCGATCGACATCGTCAGCGGCCGGGAAGAGGCGCGGCTGGTCTACACCGGCGTCAGCCAGGGAATGCCGGCGGCCGCCGGCCGGCGACTGGTCATTGATATCGGCGGTGGCTCGACTGAACTGGTGGCCGGCGACTCGGTCCAGCCCGTACTGGCCGAAAGCCTGCCGTTCGGATGCGTCGTCACCACTCAAGACGCTTTCCCCGATGGCTGCATCACGCCCAAGCGCTGGCGACAGGCCAGACTGACAATACTCAGTGCCCTGCGACCGTTCATCGAGATCTTTCGTGCCCACGGCTGGGAACAGGCCGTCGGCTCTTCCGGCACGCTGCGAGCGGTGGAAAGCATGATTCGCCGACAACTGCCCGATCAGCCAGCGGGTTTCAGTCGCGACGACGTGCTGCTTCTGCGCACCCGGTTGTTCGAAGCCGGTCATGTCGATGCCATCGACTGTGCGGGGCTTTCGGAGCGCCGGCGACCCGTCATCGCCGGCGGACTGGTCATCGTCGACGCGCTGATGAAAGCGTTGTCCATCGAGCGCATGCAGGCCTCTGACTTCGCCCTGCGCGAGGGCCTGTTGTTTGATCTGATGGGCCGGCTCAGCCGGCAGGATCCAAGAGCGAAGACAGTCAGCGCCATGGCCTGGCGCTATGACTGCGACCGGGCACAGGCAGACCGCGTCAGTCGCTGGGTCGAGCAGGCGTTTGCGCAGGTACAGACAGCATGGTCGATGGGTCAGGGCCATGCCGACCTGGTGCTCTGGGCCGCCCGACTGCACGAAATAGGCCTGGCCATCGCCCATGAACGATATGCCGCCCATGGTGCCTACATCATCGGACAGTCCGACATGCCGGGATTTGGCCGTCAGGAACAGGCGCTGATGGCGGTACTGATCGGCCAGCAGCGCGATGCACCCGACATCGAGACGATTCTGGAGTTGCCCGGCCGACTTCAGCCTGCGGCCCGGCGGATGCTCGCCCTGCTCAGACTGGCCATACTGATGTGTCGGGCCCGGTCCGACGCTGACTTGTGCGATGTCGTGCTGAAAACCGGTAAAAAAAGCCGCTCGCTGCGGCTTTATTTACCGCCCGGCTGGCTCGAATCGCACCCCCTGACCGCCCAGGACCTTGCGGAAGAAAAAAAACATCTCGCGACCCTGGACCTGAAGCTCAAGCTGTTCACCCTCGAAGACACTCCGAAGCCATGAGCGTCTGGCGGCCCAGCGCCTTAACGCAGCAGTTGCGCTTTCGAGCACAGGTGGTCAGCACCATCCGCGCGTTCATGGCCGAGCGCCGGATCATGGAGGTCACCACCCCCGTGCTGACGGCCACCGGCGTGACCGAACCGCAGATTCAAAGCCTGGCGCTGGGAGCCGGCGACGGATATCTGCGGACCTCGCCGGAGTACTTCCACAAGCGTCTCCTGGCCGCAGGCTCAGGTGATGTGTACGAAATCGGGCCGGTTTTCCGGTCCGGTGAACGCGGCCGGCTGCATCGTCCCGAATTCACCTTGCTGGAGTGGTACCGCATCGGCAAAACCTGGCGCGATCTGGCCGACGAGACCCTCGCGCTGATTCAGGCCTGCTCATCGCCCGCAAAAACCGGCTGGACCGTTCGTTATGCCTCTTGGTCATCCTGTTTTGCCGACCAGCTGGGCTTCGATCCTTCCACAGACAGTCAGGCGGCCCTGGACTTGACGGAAACCGAACTGCCTTCGGACTGCGATCTTTCCATGCGCCTGGATTACCTGTTTGCGCAAAAAATCCAGACGGCTTTTCCCACCAGTCAGCTGACCGTGGTCCACGGCTATCCAGCCGCCCAGGCGGCGCTGGCCATGCTGGACCCGGAAGATACAACCCGGGCCTGTCGCTTCGAGGTCTTTGCCGGCCCCCTGGAACTGGCCAA
>SKIE01000364.1 GCA_007116585.1 Wenzhouxiangella sp.
CACGTCCCGATTTAGCCCGACTTGCGGGGGACGTTAAATGAATACCGCTAAACAGGGCATTTCCAACATCGTGAGGAAATGATCATGTCACTCCCCGTTGGTTTGATGAGCATCTTCGTCCTGAAGTCCCGGGTCGAAGCTCGGTTTGCTGGTGGTCTCCAGGGTTTCCGGGAAACACTCCAGTACTTCGATGAAGACGACTACCTGTTCCGGCTCGGCGCGATGAGCGGCCAGGATTTTCAGGAGGTTCTGGACGCGCTGATCGCCGGTGGTCTGGACCCGGATCAGGATGTGGCCATGGCCGAAGCCATGCATGGCCCGACACAGCAATGCCCCGGCATCGTCTTTACCCGGTTCGCGCCCGACAACCTGATTGGCGGCTGGGTCGCCCGGGCCGAAGCCGAGCCGGTCTCACCCGACGTACTGGCCCACGCCTGAGCATCAACATCAAGACGTCCCGATTTAGCCCGACTTGCGGGGGACGTTAAATGCATACCGCTAAACAGGGCGTTTCCGACATGCGAGGAAATGACCATGTCCCAGCACTCTGCACCCACCCCGTGCCTGCCCGCCCTTGGCGTGTGGGGATTTGATGCTCAAGAACCCGTCATCCTGGCAGCACTCGTCACCGAAGACCCGTTACTGCTGATCGGCCCGTCCGGCACCGGCAAGACCTATTTGTTGAACACCTTGTCCGAAGCCCTCGGACTGGAACACCGGCACTACAACGCCAGCCTGATCTCGTTTGACGACCTGGTTGGCTTTCCCTTCCCCGAGGCCGAGACCGGTGCGGTGAAGTTTCTGGAAACGCCGGCCACGGTGTGGGGCGCGGAGTCGGTGCTGATCGACGAGATCAGCCGCTGCAAGCCCGAGCACCAGAACCGGCTGTTTTCGCTGGTCCACGAGCGGCGCCTGCAGGGCATCGCACTCGACAGGCTCCGCTACCGCTGGGCAGCGATGAACCCGGTCTCGGGCGCGGACCAGTCGGCCGAGGACTACACCGGCTCCGAAGCGCTGGACCCGGCCCTGGCTGACCGCTTTGCCCTGTTTGTTCACGCCGCCGACTGGAGTGGCTTGAAAAGCGCCGAACAACGCAGCATCGCCGACCCGTCCGGCGAAGGCCGCATTACCAGCGACAACGGCGCACTGGCCGGCCGGCTGCAGGAATGGCGCCGGACTTTTCTGGAGCGCCTGCCCGGCTGCCCGCGCTGGATCATCGACTACGTCACCGAGGCCACCGGTGCGCTCAACGAGGCACGCATCCGCATCTCGCCCAGACGTGCGCGGCTGATGGCGCGAACCCTGCTGGCGGCCACCATCGTCAGCGCGGGCGAGGAAGAGCAACTGGTCCGGCGCGTGCTCGAAGCCAGCCTGCCGCATATCGCCTGGGGCACGGAACCAGACCGACAAGCGGTTGCCGCCGCCCATCAAGTGGCCTGGAGTGTGGCGATGCGCTCGCCCGACCGCTGGATCCACCAGTTCCTGGCCGCCGGCCCGCTGCCACACAAGCTCAAAGTCCTGCTCCAGGAGTGCAAGGACCCTGACATCGGCAGCCAGGCCGTGGCCCAGTTTCTGGCCATGGAAGACAAGGCCCGCTCGGCCGCATTTGCCTTTTCGCTGACGCCGGCGGCCATTGCCGGGCAGCTGCCGCTGACGGCCGACGGCGTCAATGACCTGGCCCGGCTGGGCTCGCCCATGCTGGATCTTGACGGTGAGCTACGCTGGCAGGAACACCGCAACGGCCCGTCCAACCCGCATCCCGACCTGTCTGTCTACGCCGAGATTACCCGCAAGCGGCGCGGCGCCCGCCGCGAGCGCGCCAGCCAGTTTTTTCACTGGTGCGTGCTCAACAAGGTGCGCCCGCGTGACCCCGTCTCCCTGGAGCAGGAAATCCATGATTGCGTGGCGCTGCTGCGACGGAGGGGCTCCGCATGATCCTGCCCGCCCACGAAATGGAAGAACTGATTGCCGAGTATCGGGCCAACTCCGGCGGTCCGATGAGCCGCACCCGTACTGAGCACATTCGCCTGACGCTGCTCGGCCAAAGCACCGGCAGCATCGACTGTCCGCGAGTACTCAGGCTGGGCCTGGACTTCGGCGAGTCAAACCCGCGCGTCGTGCTCAATGAGTTGCTGGAGCAGGCCGGCCTGCTCACGCCCGAAGACCTGCGCGACCATGTCGAATTGCCGCCCGGTCCACTGCTGTGCCGGCCGATGGGCAAGCCCGTCCGGCGCCTGAAAGTGGCCAGCGCCAGACCCGACCAGGTGCTGCGCCAGGCCCTGCTGCTGGGCCTGTGCACGCCCCAGCGCTTCGACCCTGACCGGCCGGTGCTGTGGACCGCCGCCAGCCTGGGCCGCGCGCTGGAGCTGTACGACCCACGGGGGTTCTACGCATGAGCCCGGCCGACTTCCACACCATCCTTGCCGAGCTGACCGAGGAAAACCCGCTGGCCGTGCGCGCCGTGCTGCGCATCCTCACCGTCGAGTTCACCGACCGGATTCCGACGCTGGCCGTGACCGTCGAAGAGCGCCCCCGCCTTCTGGTCAACCTGGGCTTCGTTGGCGAACACTGCCGCACTGACTATCAACTCAAGGCGGTGCTGATGCACGAGTACCTGCATGTACTGCTGCGCCACACCGAGGATCGCGTCCCGCTCACCCCCGCGCGCCACCTGGCCCTGGACGCCATCATCAACGCCATCATCCACCGCCAGCTGGGGCCGGAGTACTCGGCGCTGATGAGCCATTACTATGCCGCGGAAGAAGGCGTGCGCCGGATGCTGCGGCCGATGAACGACAGCGAAATGGCGTCATACGGCATCGGGCCCTACTCCAACTATCCGGCGCGCGGGCCGCAATGGGTTCGGGCCTGGCTGGCCCTGTACAAGGGGCGGCTCGTGGTCGACGACATCGAAGCCCTGGCCGAGTCGCTGGCAGACAAGGATTCCGGCCGCTTCGGCGAGCGCCTGCTCGGCAACCACGACTTCGAAGCCGAGCCCGATCCGGCACCCCTGCCGCAGGCCCTGCAGCACGCCCTGGACCGATCACTGAAAGAAATGAACGGCGACGGCATCTGGCGCTCCCCGCGCAAGCGCGGCGTGGCCGCCAATCCCTACCAGGCGCTGTTCAACGCCGCCCAGGACCCGACCGAGGCCTGGAAGCGCCAGGCCATGGAGGTACTGCGCCGCTACCTGATGCCAGACCGCCATTCCCGCAACCGCCACACGGTGGAGCACAACTTCCGCATCCCGGTCCTCTCGCCCGGGGACCGCCGCGCCTTCCTGGCCTCGCGCTGGCTTCCCTACCTGCCCGAGGCAATCTGGAACGGCAGCGTGCACAAGCCCGAAGGCACGGCCCA
>SKIE01000299.1 GCA_007116585.1 Wenzhouxiangella sp.
AGCAGCGACTTCAACTTGCGCTGCAGCGTTCTGACATCGACCAGCGCGGCCCCGGCCAGATCCCCGACCTTGATATCGGGATCGGAATAATGCTGCTCTGTCCACTGCTGTAGGCGCTGCAGCAGGTCCCGGTCACGATCGCTGATCCGGCCCTCAAGATCATCGCCATGACCTGAACTCGACTCATCGCCGGAATCCAGCTGGCGCCGCAAGTGCGCGCGCAGGCGCTCGCGCGATTCCATCATGGCACCCAGGCGGGCCCGCAACTCGTCGTCATCGAACGGCTTGGGCAGAAAGTCATCGGCCTTCAGGGCAAATCCGCGCAGCCGGGTTTCGTGGTCCTGCCGCGCGGTGAGCAACAGGACGGGTATGTGGCTGGTCTGTATATTGCGGCGCAAGCCTGCCAGGAAGGCCAGACCGTCCATGCCGGGCATCATGATGTCGGTCACGATCACGTCCGGCATCTCGGCCGCGGCGCAAGTCAGGCCCGCCTCACCATCCGTGGCCTGCAGCACGCTCCAGTCCGGTGCCAGCAATTCGGCCAGATAGGCCAGCATGTCGGGATTGTCTTCAACAAGCAGCACCACCGGGCGGTCGGCCCGATGCGGCACCGGCACCGGCTCGTCGCGCAAACCCAGTGCCTTCAAGGTCTCGATATCGCGCGCCTGGTCGCGTTCGCTGAGCAAAGTGACCGGCCCGGCCGCATTGGGCTCCTGCCATGCCGGCAAAAACACGCGGAACGTACTGCCCTGCCCAATTGTGCTCTCCACGCTCACCCGCCCCCCATTGGCCCGGGCCGCTTCCCGCACCAGCGCCAGACCGATACCCGCACCGGCCACACCGCTGTGCTCTACTGCCGGCACGCGATAGAAGCGCTCGAAAACGGTCTCCAACTCATGCCCCGGGATCCCGGTGCCGGAGTCTGAAACGACCAAGCCAACACCCCCCTCCTCGGCTTCCAACCGGACGCGGACCTGTCCACCATCCGGCGTGAACTTGAGCGCATTGGTCAGCAGGTTCAAGAGGATTTTTTCAATCTGTTCCTGATCGCAGCGTGTCCGCCAGCCGTACGCAGCCTCGACCAGCAGCTCAATGCCCCGCTCCTCCGCCACACCGGCGAAAGCCTCGACGGTCATCCGCACCATTCGTCCCAGCGGCCAGGGCTGGCGGTCGGCGGCGACCACCGGCTGGCTGAGGCGAGAGAAGTCCATCAACTGATCGACCAGCTTCAGCAACCGCTGCAGGTAGCGTCGACCAAGACCAACGCGTGAGGGGTCTGCGCCTTCCCTCTCTAGCCGGTCGAGGCTGGCCTTGATCAGCGTCAGCGGCGTGCGGAACTCGTGTGAGACGTTGGCAAACAGCACGGTGCGTGCTTCCAGTGCCCGTTCCAGTTCACTGGCCTGCCGCTCGATCAAGCCGCGCTGCTCGGTCAAGGCAGCGGTGCGCGCCGCTACTTGAGCCTCCAGCGCCAGGCGTCGCCGCCGGGTCTGGCTATACGCCAGCCAGGCCAGCCCCATCAGCAGCAAACCGTAGACCGCCAGCGCTGTCGGACGCGCCCAGGGCGGCGCTGCGATATTGGCAGTCAAAAGCAGGGTATCTTCCGACCACACGCCATCACTGTTGGCAGCCCGCAGCCAGAACCGGTATGTCCCCGGCGCCAGGCTGGCGTAGCGCGCCCGGCGCTGATCACCGCCAAGGACCCAGTCGGCATCCACGCCTTCCAGCCGCCACGCATATCGTGTCCGGGTCGGATCGGCAAACTGCAGACCCACGAAGAACATCTCCAGATCATTTTCCCGGTGCGTCAGCCGCAGCTGTGGCGGGCTGTTACGCTCGATGGGCACAGGCTGGGCATTGACGCGGACCTCCTGCAGGCGCAGTCGCGGGGGCGGTTTGACCCGCTCGAACCGTTCGGGGCGAAACTGATTGACCCCGTGGATACCGCCGAAATAGAAGTAACCAGTGTCGCTGAGGTGGGCCACGCCTTGATTGAATTCCAGCGCCTGCACTCCATCAGGCGGTGTGAAGTGGCGTGCCTGACCGGTCTCCGGATTCCAGCGCATGAGGCCGTTGTTGCTGCTGATCCACAGTTGTCCATCCGCCTGCGGGATCAGCGCGTAGAGGGTGTCGTCGAGCAGCCCTTCACTGGTATCAAACCAGCGCACGTTCGGCACCTGGCGGCCATCGTCTGTGTGCTCAAACCGCACGTGGCCCAGACCCGTCTCCCGGCCCGCCAGCCACCAACCGTCCTCGTGATGCGCCGCAATGGCATGCACATAACCCGGCGCTTTTGCCCCCAGCACGTCGGCCGGGAAAAAACTCGCAGTGTCAGTATCTTCCGCAGCATCCGGCTCAACCACGCCCAGTCCCTCGCGCGCGCCTACCAGCAGTTGGCCGTCGTCGCCTTCAAACAGGTAGCTGACTTGCAACATCGGCAGCAGGCCGGCAGATTCGATTGTCAGTCGGGAGCGGTCCTGCTGCGGCGCCAGTTGCCACACACCCGCGCGCGACCCCAGCCACAGGTAGCGGCCATCCTGAGTAAAGCGAAGCACGCGGCCACTGGCGTTCAAACCCAGCTCTTCGGTCAGCGCGATCGACCGCACCACCCGGTCGCTGCGGGCATCAATGGCCGTCAGATGCTGATCCAACAGCGCCCAGACCAGATCACTGTGCGGGTCAGCCACCACAGAGCGGACGTTATTGGCCGGCAACTGCAGCGCCGCTTCGGCAGCGTGATGGTAGCTCTTGTACCAGGCATAACTGCCGTCCCGCTGCCGACGCAAACGGCGCAAGCCCGCATTTTCCAGCGCCAGCCAAAGGTCGGTATGTTCATCCACGGTGGTTTCGACCACCGATCGGACCACGTTCTGGCCGGCAAACGGCACGCTGCTCAGGCTGGGACGACTCCGATCGTGAATGTGGGCAAAGCGCGCGCCGTCCGGCACGTGCCATGCCGCACCACCCAGATTGGTGCCGATCCAGACCAGACCCTGCTCGTCAATAAACAGCGCGATGGCTCGTTGCGGTACCGTGGGCGGGATACTCGACCGGTCGGTCGGGTCATGGCCAAACACGCGCGCCTCATCGGTCTCGCGCTCAACCCTGGCCAGTCCGTACTGGCTCGCGAACCACACATCGCCGGAAGGATGCTCGACCATGATCAACTCCTGGCGCGCATTTTCAGTCGGGTCCAGGCGCCCCCCGTCAAACAACACCTCCACCGAGGCATCGTCAGGGCGGTAGCGCAGCAGCCGGGTGGGGGTTGGCAGCCAGACCATCCCATCCGACGTGGTTCCGACCGCATTCAAGCGCTCATCCACACCACCCAGGTCAGCCAGGGTCAATCGTTC
>SKIE01000215.1 GCA_007116585.1 Wenzhouxiangella sp.
GGCAGCATGGTGGCAATCAGGGTGCCGATGCCGAACTGCTTGTCATAGCGCGTCGCCCAGGCCAGGATCAGCCCGAAATAACTCATCATGGGCGTGATGATGTTGGTGGTCGAGTCTCCGATGCGATAAGCACCCTGAATGACTTCGGGCGCGTAGCCGATCAGCATCAGCATGGGCACGAAAATGGGCGCGGTCACCGCCCACTGGGCCGAAGCCGAGCCCAGACTCAGATTCACGATGCCGCACATGATGATGAAAAAGAAAAACACCATCGGGCCGGTCAACTCGATGGCCTTGAGAAAATCCGCGCCGGTGATTGCGGTGATCAGGCCCAGATTGGTCCAGCCGAAAAAGGCCACGAACTGGGCAGCAAAGAACACCAGCACAATGTAAAGACCCAGGGTGGCAATCGCCGAGGCCATGCCGTCAATGACGTCGCGGTCGTTTTTCATGGTGCCAACCACCCGCCCGTAGGCGAAACCGGTGGCGAGGAAAAACACGAAAATCCAGGCAACGATCGAACGGAAGAAAGGCCCGGAGCTCTCGATGAAGCCTTCGCCGGCGGCGGCCGGGTCGCGCAGGATGCCGTTTTCCGGCACCACCATGATCAGGATCAGGCCAACCACCCCGATGACCGCCAGGCCCGCCATCAGCAGCCCTTTTTTCTCTTCGGCCTTGAGCGGGGTCATCTGGCTGTCGTCAAGCACCCGCGGGTCGGCGCGAGAGTCGTCATACTGGCCCAATTTCGGCTCGACGATGAAGATGGTCACCAGCGAACCGACGGCCGTGATCATGAACGTGCTGACGATCATGAAGTACCAGTTGGCGGTGGCAAAGACCTCGTAGTCGGGGTCGATCAGGCGCGCGGCCTCGGTCGTGATACCGGCCAGCAACGGGTCGATGGTGCCGAGCAGCAGGTTGGCCGAGTAGCCGCCCGACACGCCGGCGAAGGCGGCTGCCATGCCGGCCAGCGGGTGCCGGCCCAGGGCCAGGAAAATGGCGCCACCCAGCGGCACCAGCACCACGTAGCCCATTTCCGAGGCGGTGTTGGAGATGACGCCGGCAAACACCAGCGCTACGGTCACCAGATGCTTCGGTGCGTTGAGCACGATACCGCGCACCATGGCCGACAGCAGGCCGGATTTTTCCGCCACGCCCACGCCGAGCATGGCCACCAGCACCACGCCCAGCGGCGCGAAGTTGACGAAGTTGCTGACCAGATTACCGAAGATCATGCGCAAGCCTTCGGCGTTCATCAGGCTCACGGCTTCAATCGAGGCGCCTTCCGAGCCGGGCCGTGGATCGGTCACCGACACGCCGAGCCAGCCGAACAGGCCTGAGACAAAGACCATGCCAACCGCCAGCAGGGCGAACAGGGTGACCGGATGCGGCAGCAGATTGCCGAGCCATTCGACGGTGTCGAGAAAGCGCGTGAACCAGTTGCGCTGGGTGGTTTCTGCGGGGCTGGGATTCAAGGCGCTGCCTGTCGCTGGGCGGGATCAGAAGCCAGCGCGCATGATAGCAACAGGCAGCTTGTCATGCAGTGCGGTGTTGCTCAGGCGCGAGCGGCCCGCTGGCGCAGATGGTTAAGCAGGTCGACCCGGGTGATCAGACCCAGAAAGTGCTGGTCATCCATCACGATGGCGACGTGATCGCGGTTGAAGATCGGCAGCAGATCGTCCAGCGAGGCGCGGTAATCGATGAATTCCAGCGTGGTCACCATCGCTGCGGTGACCGGCTCGGAAAACCGTTGCTCACTGGCAAATACATGCACCAGGATGTCGGATTCGTCGATCAGCCCGACGATGCGCTCGCCGTCCATCACCGGCAGCTGCGAGATGTCATACAGCATCATGCGCTTGTAGGCATTGGCCAGGCTTTCCTCGTGGCCGACCGTGACCGCATCGCGGCTGGCCATGGGGCGCGCGATCAGGTCGCGCAGATCGCCATGGTTGCTGCCCGGCAGCAGGCCGTGATCGCGCATCCAGTGGTCGTTGTAGACCTTGGACAGGTAGCGGTTGCCGGTATCGCAGACCAGCGACAGGACGCGTTTGGGTTCGGTTTGCTCCCGGCAGTAGCGCAGCGCCGCGGCCACCAGTGTCCCGGTCGACGAGCCGCCCATCAGCCCTTCGCGCTGCAGCAGCGCGCGCGCGGTCAGAAAACTGTCGCGGTCGGAAATGCTGTAGGCCTTGCTGACGCGCGAGAAGTCGCTGATCGAGGGCAGGAAATCCTCGCCGATGCCTTCGACCAGCCAGCCGCCGGCGTCGTCGCGGACATGACCGGTGGCGATATAGTCGGCGAGGATCGAGCCTTCCGGGTCGGCCAGAACCAGTTCCAGCGCCGGGGCGGCTTCGGCGAAGTAGCGCGACAGGCCGGTGACGGTGCCGCTGGAGCCGACACCGATCACGATGGCGTCGAGGTTTTCGCCCATCTGGCGCCAGATCTCCGGCCCGGTCATGGTTTCGTGCGCGAGCGGGTTATCGGGGTTGCCGAACTGGTTGATGAAATAGCTGTTCGGCGTTTCCCCGGCGATGCGCGCGGCCAGATCCTGGTAATACTCGGGGTGACCCTTGCCGACGTCGGAGCGGGTGATCACGACCTCGGCACCCATGGCCTTGAGGTTCGAGATCTTTTCCCGGCTCATCTTGTCCGGGATGACCAGGATCAGCCGATAGCCCTTGCTGGCGGCCACGAGGGCCAGACCCAGCCCCGTATTCCCTGCCGTGCCCTCGACCAGCGTGGCGCTTGGCTTGAGATCGCCACGCGCCTCTGCCGCTTCGATCATTTTCAGCGCAATGCGATCCTTGATCGAACCACCGGGGTTGGCGCTTTCGAGCTTCAGGAAGAGCTCGCACGGCCCGGTATCGAGCTGGTTGACCCGCACCACCGGCGTGTTGCCGATCAATTCCAGAACGTTGCTGTAGACCGTCACGAGATAAGCACCGGGCTATTCAGGCCGCGTGGGCATCGTCCATCATGCGGGTCAGCTGATCCTTGGTCTTGAGTTTTTCGCGCTTGAGTTGGCCTAACGCCAGGTTTTCCATCGGCGCGGTGCCGTTTTCCGCCGCCAGGACCCGCTTTTCCAGTTGCTGATGATGGTTATAGAGGCGCCGAAATTCCTCGTTGTTCTTGAGCATGGTTTCCAGGTCTTGCGGACGATTTTCAAACATGAAGGTGGCTCCTTGAATATTGACTTGGGTTTTTTCGTTCGGGTGTACAGGACAGGCCTTGATCGCTCCACGCTTTGCCCGTCTTCAGTTGTAGCGCAAAGCACAGGGGACTGCAAGCAAGGTCGTCACTCATTGAGCAGGATCACGTCAACGCGCCGGTTCTGACTGCGGCC
>SKIE01000308.1 GCA_007116585.1 Wenzhouxiangella sp.
ACCCGGGTGGCAAACTCGGGCAGAAAATCCAGCCGCTGCACGATCCTGTCGCGAACCGGAGCGGCGTGTTCGCCGATGCCGCCGGTGAACACCAGCAGATCCAGTCCGCCCAGCGTCACCACCATCTCGCCGATTTTCTGGGCGCTGCGCAAAACGAAGTAGCTCACCGCAAGTTCAGCTTCGGCCGCATCGCTGGCCAGCAGCTCAGACATATCGGACATACCCTCCGACAGGCCCTTGAGGCCGGACTCTTCATGCAGCAGCCGTTCCAACTCGTCGAGCGACTGCCCGCCGCTTCGAAGCATGTACAGCACCGCGCCCGGATCCAGCGCGCCGCAGCGCGTGCCCATGGGCAGGCCCTCCAGCGCCGTCATGCCCATGGTGGTGTCGACACTTTGGCCCTCGCGCATTGCGCACAGGCTGGCGCCATTGCCCAGGTGGGCTGCCACCACTCGCGGCGGCATACCGCCCGGATCACTGGACAGGACCCGGGCGATCCATTCGTAAGACAGGCCGTGAAACCCATAGCGGCGCACGCCGGAATCGCGCAGCTGGCGCGGCAGTGCATAGCTGTGGGTCACCGGATCATGACCGGCATGGAAGGCGGTGTCGAAACAGCCGATCTGCGGCAAATCGGGGTCGATCTCGGCCAGTGCCCGAACAGCTGCCAGATTGTGATGCTGGTGCAGCGGCGCAAGCGGCGTGTAACGGTCCAGCTGATCAAGGATTTCTGGAGTGAGCACCACGGGGGCCTGATACGCCTCACCGCCATGGACAATCCGGTGCCCGGCGGCCACCAGCTGCCAGCCGCGCGCGGCATTCTGCACCTGCTCAAGCACTGCCGCAATGGCACCGCTGTGGTCAAGCGCCTGGTCCAGATCCTTGGCAGGCTGATCATTCAACTGCAGGCGCGGTCGCGCGCCGATGCCCACCACCCGACCATCGAGCAGCACAGGTAGATCGTCGTCGGCACCCAGCACGCGAAACTTCACGCTGGACGAGCCCACGTTGAGCACCAGTACGGCGGCCGACGAACTCACGGCAACGCACCCCCTTTCCGAGCCTCGACCACCCGCAGAGCCAGCGCGCACGACATCAACCGCGTGCGCACGTTATCCGAGCGGCTGGTCAGTATCACCGGCACACGCGCGCCCAGCACCAGACCCGCTGCGTCGCTGTTGCCGAGAAACGTCAGTTGCTTGGCGATCATGTTGCCGGATTCGATATCCGGTGCAACGAGAATATCGGCATCACCGGCCACGTCCGACCGGATGCCCTTGTTGTCTGCCGACTGACGGGAAATGGCCCCGTCCAGGCCGAGCGGGCCGTCGACAATGGCATGCTCGATCTGGCCCCGATCAGCCATTTTGCACAGCGCCGCGGCATCGAGGGTCGAGCGCATGCGCTCGTTGACCATTTCCACGGCGGACAGCAACGCCACCTTGGGGCGCTCGTCCTCGTCCGCGCACGCCACTCGCCACAAGTCCACCGCGTTGCGGCAGATATCAGCCTTGACTTCAAGCCCGGGCGCGATATTGATCGCTGCATCGGTAATGATCAACGGCTTGTGGTAATTGGGTACGTCCATGACATAAGCATGACTGATACGACGCTCGGTGCGCAGCCCACCGCTGGAGGCAACCAGCGCCGACAGCAGCTCATCAGTGTGCAACGACCCTTTCATGAGCGCATGCACCCGCCCGCTGGCCGCCAGCTTGACGGCCTCGGCCGCCGCAGCATGCGAATGCTCGGTATCGACCAGTTCAAAGCCCGATATGTCGACTTCCGCTTCATCAGCCGCGGCCTGAATCCGACTTTCCGGCCCAACCAGTACCGGCATGATCAGTCCCTCATCGACGGCCTGTGCGATTGCCTGGATGCCGTGCGCCTTGACCGGATGCACCACCGCCGTCTGCAGCGGCTCGAGATCGTCACAGGAATCGATCAACTCACGATAACGATCGTGATAGCGAAAGTGGATTTCCGGCAGTTCGGCCTTTTTGATGCGCATTTTTTTTGTCGGCGCCATGACCACGGCCTTGCCGCCGACCAGCAACTCACCCAGCTGGTTGCGGCACTCGCAGTCCAGCGTGACGATGGGCTTGTCGGCCCGCTTTTCGCGCACGCTCACCCGCACATCCACTGTGTCGCCCAGCCGGACCGGCGCACGGAACTTGAGATCCTGGCTCAGATAAATGGTGCCCGGCCCGGGCAACAGCGTGCCCAGCACCGTCGAAATCAACGCACCCGGCCACATGCCGTGCCCGATGATCCCTTCGAATACAGTCTGGTTGGCATAGACGGCATCAAAGTGCGCCGGGTTCACATCACCCGACATGACCGCAAACAGATCGATATCCTCTTTCGACAGCTTGCGCGAGAGACCGGCATACTGACCGATCTTCAGCTCTTCAAACGTTGTGTTTTCAAGATATTCGTCCGAATTTTCGGGGCGGTTGGATTGCATGAAACAGGACTCTGGATTGAGTTGGAGGAGAACAATTCAATAGGTTGCCGCAGATTCGCTGACCGCTTCCGGCCGGGCGTGGCGGCGCAGCCAGTCGGCCAGTTCATCTTCCGCCAGATTGCCTTCGGCCAGGCTAAGAAAGACTGGATACAGGTCAGCATCCTCTGCCACCAGCAAGTAGCCGTTAAGCTCGAGAAAAACTTCGCACACAACCGCCGCAGTGCGTTTGTTGCCGTCTATGAACGGATGGTTTCGGGCGAGGCCGAAGGCACAGGCAGCGGCCAGTGCCGGCGGGTCAACTTCCAAGCCACCGTAGGCGGCCAACTGCTGCGGACGCGCCAGCGCTGACTCAAAGAGCCCCCGGTCTCGCACACCTGATGGTCCTCCATGCTCAGCCAACTGCCGCTCATGAATAGCCTCAGCCAGTTCCGCAGATATCCACACCCAATCGTTCATCATCTACTCGGCCAGCTTCTTGAGCAGATTGCGCCGCCGGCGCATCACTTTCTCCGCAACGTCCATTTGTGCGGCAAATACCGGATCAAATGGGGTCAGGGTAATACCCTCCGGCCCCTCCAGCACCATCAGTTCATCCCCCCGCTGGACACGCAGTTTTTCCAGCAGTTCCTTTGGCAGCACCACGCCGGTGGAGTTACCAATAGCGGTCAGTTTGAGCTTGCGGGTCATATGAAGTCTCCAAAACAGCGACACGCATTATAACTTTTGTTACTACACATTGCCGAGTTGAGCAACGAATGCCTGAAGCCAGGCAAAGCGGATGCGTTCCTGCTCCAGGCGGACACGGGGGGCAAACACGTCATCACGCAGCGCGAGGTACAGATCCTGCTCATCCGCCG
>SKIE01000326.1 GCA_007116585.1 Wenzhouxiangella sp.
AGCCGGGTGAATACGAGCGCCTGGAACAGGAACAGGAGCGACTGGCGCGCAGCGATGAGATCCAGTCCTGCCTGCAGCGCACGCGTGCCGCTCTTGCCGACGAGACCGCGCCCAACGCCCGCGATCTGCTTCGAAGCGCCAGCCAATCGCTTGCTGCCGTCGCGCACCTGGATCAGCACCTGAACGACATCTCCGCGGTACTCAATGAAGCCGAAATCAATCTGGACGAAGCACTGAGCAGCCTCGACCGGCTGGACCCTGAAGCGCCCGACGACCCCCAGGCTCTGGCAGCACTCAACCAGCGCCTCGAAACCACGCTGGACCTGGCCCGCAAACACCGGGTGCGGCCCGATGAGTTACCCGAACTCACCACCCGGCTTGGCCAGCGGCTGGCTCAATTGACGGATCAGGACCAGCGCCGTGAGGCGTTGCAGCAGGATTTGAAGACCAGCCGCAGCGCCTGGCAGGATGCCGCCGACCGACTGTCTCAGGCGCGCACTCAGGCCGCCGACGAACTGGCCGCGGCAGCAGCACAAAAGCTGGCGGCGCTGGGCATGTCGGGCGCCCGACTGGCCGTCCGCGTCAACCAGCGGGCCAAACCGGACCCGGCCGAGCATGGTCAGGACGACATTGCCATCCTGTTCAGCGCCAACGCCGGACAGGCGCCCCAGCCGCTCAACCGGGTCGCTTCAGGCGGTGAGCTGTCCCGGGTCAGCCTGGCCCTGATGATTGCCGCACGGCCACCCAGCGAACAGCCGGCGCGAATATTTGATGAGGTCGATGCCGGCATCGGCGGCGAAACCGCGCACGTGGTCGGCCAGTTCCTGCGCGCGGCTGCCGGCGACAGCCAGGCGTTCTGTGTGACCCACCTGGCCCAGGTCGCCGCGCGAGCGGATCACCAGTTCAAGGTGAGCAAAAGCGAGCAGTCCGGGCGCACGGTGTTTTCCATCGAGGCGCTTGACCAGGCCGGGCGGGAGCGCGAGCTGGCGCGGATGCTGGGCGACCGCGATTCTGCCGGCAGCCTCGCCCACGCACGCGAAATGCTTGCCGGACAACGCGAGTAGGCCCCGCGACCGGGGCCAGGAAAGAAATCAGCCTTTTTTCGGCCGAACGTAGAGGATCAGCGCACTTTCGACGATATCGTAGCCATGCTGACTGGCGATTTCCTGCTGGCGCTGGTTGATCTCATCGTCGATGAACTCAACCACATCACCGGTTTCCAGGCAAACCATGTGGTCGTGATTGTCCCCCTCGTGCAGTTCATAACAAGCCTGCATGGGACGACCGCTACCGTCGTCAAACATGTGTTTGCGCACCAGGCAGGCCTGCTCGAACTGGCTTAAGACACGGTAGACCGTGGCCAGCCCGATATCATCACCCTGCTCGTTGAGCAGCCGATAAATTTCGTCTGCAGTCAGATGCTTGCGCTCGGTGTTTTCCAGCAAACGCAGAATCTGCAGACGCGGATGGGTAACTTTCAGACCGACTTTTCGTAAATCTACTGTTCTCTCCGTCATTTGAACCCCGTCGATCGTGACTTCCCATCTGAAGCTGAGGCTGTAGTGTATCATCCCGTGTTGATTTTTCCTGCGCTCAAAGCCGCCATGCGTCTGACCCTCAGCTTTCTCTTGCTTGTCGCCTTGACCGGCTGCAATCTGATTTACAAACAAGACATCCAGCAAGGCAATGTGCTCGACGATGACAGCGTCACCCAGCTGGAGACCGGCATGACCAAGCGGCAGGTGCTGGTGTTGCTGGGCTCGCCGTCCGTGCAGAGCCCGTTCCATTCCGATCGGTGGGACTACATGAACACCTTCGCTCGCCGTGGCGGTGATCCGGTCAAACGCGTACTGACCCTGCGCTTTGAAGAAGAACGTCTGGCCTCCATCGAAGGTAGCTACCTGGAGCAGGACACCGTGGCCGCACGTGCCCTGCGCGAAATGCAGGCGCCGGATGATGTCCCGATTCAGGATCTGGAAACGATTCAGCGCGGCGGCAACTAAGCGCCCTTGTCGCCGCGGCGCTCCAGTTCGGCCAACTGACGCCGGACTTCCTTCGGGTCCGCCTTGAGCGGTCGGTAAACCTCGACCCGGTCGCCCTCGCCCAGGGTATGATCGGGTCGCACTCGCTTGCCGAACACGCCGATCCGGCCCAAATCAACCTCCAGCCCCGGAAGACGCCGGGCCAGCTCGGCGGCGGTAATCGCCTCTTCGGCCGTGGCACCCTCACGCAACGTCAGGCTCACAACCACCTGGCGCTCGGGCAGACCCGCAGCGACCTCAACCTGCACAGACCGAAGACCCGTACACCGAATCAGCGCGGCGGCAGAAATCGTCGACCATGCGGTCGGCCATGCGGGCAAAGCTGCGCCTGAAGGGGCGCATCAAGGCGCTGCCGGAAAACCGGAAATCCAGATCCAGGCTGACCCGGGTGCCGTGCCCAACCGGGCCAAAACGCCAGCAGCCACGCAGGTCTTCAAACGTGCCCTCGCGCAGGGCGAGGTCAATCCGATGCGGACGAACCAGCCGATTTTCAGTGGTGAACCGCGCGCGAATCCCGCCCAGCGTGACCGCCAGCGAAGCCACCTGCAACTCCTCGGTCTGCTCGTGGACATCGGCCGAGCGCACCCAGTCCAGAAAGCGGGGGTATCGACGCACGTCGCACACCAGCTCGAACATTTGTTCCGGCCGGTACTCAACCAGGGCAAAGCGATGGACTTCGGTCATCCCATCATGATACGCCAGCCGGCTCAGCCTGCGTTATAGTGCCGGGCCTGTCCGAACCTCCGGCCGCCGAGCCCGCGCATGAGCAAGAGCAAACCCACCAGCCATTCCAGCACAATCGCCCTGAACAAGCGCGCCCGCTTCGAGTACCACCTCGACGAGCGCATCGAGGCCGGTATTGCCCTGGAAGGCTGGGAAGTCAAGGCCCTGCGTGCCGGCAAGATCCAGTTCGGCGAAAGCTACGTGCTACTGAAAAACGGCGAGGCCTTTCTGTTCGGCTGCCTGATCACACCGCTGACCTCGGCCTCCACCCATGTCAGGGCCGACCCAATGCGTAACCGCCGCCTGCTGCTGCACCGGCGCGAGATCGACCGGCTGATCGGCGTGGTCGAGCGCAAGGGCCAGACCATCGTGCCCACCGCGATGTACTGGAAGCGCGGCAAGGTCAAGGTCGAAATAGCGATTGCGCGCGGCAAGCAGACCCACGACAAGCGACGGGCGCAGAAAGACCGCGACTGGGAGCGCCAGAAGGCGCGGCTGATGCGCAACGCCTGAAGCATCCTGCGACGGCCTCAAAGGTCCAGAG
>SKIE01000106.1 GCA_007116585.1 Wenzhouxiangella sp.
ATCGAGCGCCAGGTCGAGGCCGTGCAACAGAACCTGCCGGCCATCCGTTCCAGCCTGGATCAGCGTCTGCGTGACCGGCTGGACGCGCTGGAACACCCGGTCGATCCGGGACGCATCGAGCAGGAAGTCGTGTTGCAGCTGCAGAAACTGGATGTCGACGAGGAGCTGGACCGGATCGGCGTCCACGTGGCCGAAATCCGGCGCGTGCTCCAGCTGGAAGAGCCGGTCGGCCGGCGGCTGGACTTTCTCATGCAGGAACTCAACCGGGAGGCCAACACGCTCGGCTCCAAGGCCGCCGTGGTCGAGACCGGACAGGCTGCCGTGGAGCTGAAAGTGCTGATCGAGCAGATGCGCGAGCAGGTGCAGAATGTCGAGTAAAGGCGATCTGTACGTCATTGCCGCGCCCAGCGGCACGGGCAAGACCAGCCTGATCCGGGCGCTGCTCGACCGCGTTGACCATCTGGCGCTGTCGGTATCGGATACCACCCGGCCGCCCCGCCCCGGCGAGAGCGACGGCGAGCAGTACCACTTTCTGGACGTCGATGCCTTCCGTCAGGGCATTGCCGACGGGCGCTACCTGGAGCATGCGCAGGTCTTCGGCAATTACTACGGCACCTCGCGCGAGCGGGTCGAGGCGCTGTGGGCACGCGGCTTGGGCGTGGTGCTTGAGATTGATGTTCAGGGTGCTGCCCAGGTCGCGCGCCATTTTCCGGATGCGTGCGCGATCTTCATCCTGCCGCCGTCCATGGCCACGCTGGCCGAACGCCTGAAAAAGCGCGGCTCAGATTCAGGTGATGTCATTGCGCGTCGCCTGGGCGAGGCCCGGCGCGAAATCGAGGCCTGCCGCGACTTTGCCTGGATGGTCGTCAACGATGATTTCGAACATGCCCTTGAGCAGTTGATGGCCATCGTGGCCGCCTGGCCGCAGCGCCGTTCGCGCCAGGATGACCACGTTCAGTCCCTATTGGACGAAGCGGCCAACGGCAGTACAATGAACGACTGTCTTTAAACTTTAGAGAAACTGAGCCTGACATGGCACGAGTAACCGTAGAAGACTGTATCGACGCCGTCCCCAACCGCTTCGAGCTGGTGGTGACCGCGGCCCAGCGCGCGCGCATGATTGCCAACGGCGCCGATCCCATGGTCGAAGAAGCTTCCGACAAGCCCACCGTCATCGCCCTGCGCGAGATCGCCGACGGCGCGGTCAACGACGACAACATCGGCGAGCTGCAGGCTGATCTGGACGCTCGTCTGGCCGCCATGCAGGCCGAAGTGCCGCCGCCGCCTCCGGAAGACGACGAAGACTAAGCCCCGGCGACTGCATGCTGCCCGGGCCGGTCCGCGAACTCAGGGACCTGCTCAACACTTACCTTGAGCCGGAGCAGGTTGCGCTGGTGTTGCGCGCCTACGAAACGGGCGCAGAAGCGCACAAGCACCAGACCCGCCGCTCCGGCGAGCCCTACATCATGCACCCGGTCGCGGTGGCCCGCATCCTGGCCGGGATGCGGATGGATCACCAGACCGTCTCGGCCGCCATCCTGCACGACACCATCGAGGACACGCCGGTCGAGCGCGCCGACCTGGTGCGCGAGTTCGGCGAAGACGTCGCCAAGCTGGTCGACGGCGTCACCAAGCTCGACAAGATGAAGTACCGCACCCGGCTGGAAGCCGATGCGGAGAGCTTTCGCAAGCTGTTGCTGGCGATGAGCCGCGATCTGCGGGTGATCTTCATCAAGCTGGCCGATCGAACCCACAACATGCGCACCATCGGCGCAATGTCGGACGGCTCACGCCGGCGGATCTCGCGCGAGACCCTGCAGATTTATGCGCCCATCGCCGACCGGCTCGGCATGAACGTGCTCAAGGAAGAGCTCGAAGAGCTTGGGTTTGCCAACCTGTATCCGAACCGGTATCGGGTCATCCAGCAGCGGGTGGTGAAACTGGCCGGTAACCGCCAGCAGGTGATCGAGTCGATTACATCGGCGCTGAAAAAGCGCCTGGGCGAGGCGGGCATTCCGTGCCGCATCGAAGGCCGCACCAAGACCGCCTACAGCATCTACTGCAAGATGCGCGACAAGAACGTGCCTTATGAGCGGGTCATGGACGTGTATGCCTTCCGGGTCGTGACGCACTCCGAGCCGCATTGCTACCAGGCGCTGGGCGTGGCCCACTCGCTGTATCAGCCCAAGCCCGGCAGCTTCAAGGATTACATCGCGCTGCCCAAAGCCAACGGCTACCAGTCGCTGCACACCGTGCTGAATTCACCGTTCAATGTGCCGATCGAAATCCAGATCCGAACCGAGGAAATGGACCTGGTGGCCGAAAAAGGCGCGGCGGCGCACTGGTTGTACAAGGCCACGCCCGATCGCTCGACCGCTGTGCGGGCGCGCGAGTGGCTGTTGAAGCTGGTCGAAACCCAGTCGCGCGCCGAGGATTCCAACGAGTTCATGGATTCGGCCCGGGCTGAGCTGTTCCCCGACGAGATCTTTGTGTTTACCCCGCGCGGCAAGATCATCGACTTAAAGGCCGAGTCCTGCGCGCTGGACTTCGCCTACGCCATCCATACCGACGTTGGCAACCAGGCCGTGGGGGCGCGCATCGACGGCATGGCGATGCCGCTGAACTCGCGCCTGGAAAACGGCCAGACGATTGAGATCATCACCCGCACCGGCGCGCGCCCGCAGCCCGAGTGGCTGGAGTTCGTGGTGACCTCCAAGGCGCGCACCGCAATCCGCAGCCACATGAAAAACCTCGAGCAGGCCGACTCGGTGGCAATCGGTGATCGCCTGCTCGACCAGGCGCTGGGGCGCCGCGGCTATTCGCTGGAGACCATTTCCCAGCGCCGGCTCGAGCGTTATCTGAAAAAATCGGGCCTGGATCGGCTGGAAGACCTGTTGATCCGCATTGCCCGCGGCGACCTGCTGGCCCGCGCCGTGGCCGGCAAGCTGCTGCCGCTGACCCAGCGCCACCGGCGCGACCCGGAAGACGTGCACGCCAGCCTGACCATTGGCGGGGACGAGGGCAGCGCGGTCAGTTATGCGACCTGTTGTCATCCTATTCCGGGCGATCCGATCATGGGTTATCTGTCGCCCGGCAAAGGCGTTGTGATTCACCGCCAGCGCTGCCCGAACGTGCCCGAGCTGCAAAAGAACTATGCCGACCGCTGCCTGGATGTGACCTGGGAGCCGCTGATCCACGGCCATTTCTCGGTGGCACTCAACCTGATCACGGTCAACGGTCCCGGCGTGCTGGCTTCGGTGTCGGCCGCGCTGGGCCAGATTGGC
>SKIE01000127.1 GCA_007116585.1 Wenzhouxiangella sp.
AGACGGCGGCCGAGTACACTACGCCTCGCCGCATGACCGAGGATGACCGGCGGCGATTCTTTCAGCGCTTGCGCGGCGAGGCGCCCGAGCGCATTGACTGACCACACTCGAGGGAGACAGCCAACATGCTCGCAGCGGTAACCGACTTCATCTGGACTTATGTGCTAATCGCGGTGCTGATCGTGATGGGCCTGACCTTCACCATCGGCTCGCGTTTTGTCCAGTTCCGCTACTTCGGCGAGATGTTCCGCGTGCTGGGTCAGGCTTTCAAGCACCATCCGGGGCAGGTCTCATCGTTCCAGGCCCTGACTTTGAGCGTGGCTGGCCGGGTAGGGGCCGGCAATATCGCGGGTGTGGCCGTGGCCATCACCATGGGCGGGCCCGGGGCCGTGTTCTGGATGTGGGTCGTGGGTCTGATCGGCATGGCCACCAGTTTCTTCGAGTGTGCCCTGGCCCAGGCCTACAAGGTGCGCGACTCCCGCACCGGCGTGTTCCGGGGCGGGCCGATGTATTACATCGAGCGCGGCCTGGGCAGCCGCGGCCTGGGGGTTGTCTTCTGCGTGCTGCTGATGGTCACCTTCGGCCTGGCGTTCGTTTCGCTGCAGTCCTTTACCGCGGCCTCGTCGCTCAATCAGGCCTTCGGCATCCCCACCTGGTTGAGCGGTGCGGCGCTGTGCGCCATCGTCGGCGTGACCATTTTCGGCGGTGTCCGGCGGATTTCACAGGTCACCGAGATCGTGGTGCCGATCATGGCCATTCTCTACGTCAGCGTCGCCCTGGTCGTGGTCGGGCTCAACGTGGCCGAGATCCCGGCGGTGCTGAACCTGATCGTACAAAGCGCCTTTGGCCTGGAACAGGCCGTGGGTGGCGGCATTGGTGCGGCCATCATGTACGGCGTGCGCCGCGGTTTGTTTTCCAACGAGGCAGGTCTCGGCAGTGCGCCCAACGTGGCGGCCGTGGCCTTCGTGCCGCATCCGGTCAACCAGGGTATTGTCCAGGCCTTCAGCGTGTTCATCGACACCATCATTATCTGCACGGTGACAGCCTTTCTGATCGTCATGGCCGGCATGTACAACACTGGAGCCGAGGGCAACGGTGTGGTGTTGACGCAGCTGGCCCTGGCCCAGCACGTGGGCCCCTGGGGCCAGACCTTCGTCAGCGTGATCCTGGTGTTGTTTGCCTTCAGTTCGATCCTTTATAACTTCTACCTGGGCGAAAATGCCTCGCACTGGCTGGATCCAGGCAATCGTTGGCTGTTCACCGTTTTCCGTCTCCTGATGCTGGTCCTGATTCTGTGGGCCTCGGTGCAGGACCTGAGCACGATTTTCAATTTCGCCGACCTGACCATGGCGCTGCTGGCGCTGGTCAACCTGATCGCGCTGGCCTTGTTGATGAAGGTGTGTTTCCGCCTGCTCAACGACTACGACGCGCAGTCACGGGCCGGCAAGCAGCCGGTGTTCAATCCGGATGACTTTGCTGATCTGGATATTGACCGCGAGGCCTGGTCGGACGTGCCGCGGCCATGACCGCTCGGAGCTTACAGTCAGGCCGCCGAGCGGTGGCGCTTCAGATAGACCAGCAGCTGGGAAATGGCGGCCGGCGTCATGCCGGGGATGCGGCTGGCCTGATCGATGGAGTAGGGCCGGATTCGGTCGAGCTTTTCGGTCAGCTCGGCTGACAGCCCACGCACCTGGGTGAAGTCGAAATCGGCCGGGATGGACTGCGCGGCCGCGCGTCGCTGACGATCGATTTCGGCCTGCTGACGCTGCAGGTAGCCGGCGTAGCGGATCTGGATGGCGACCTGCTCGGCGATGTGTTCTTCGCTGATGCCCGGCCCAATACCCTCGACCGTCATGAGCGATGAATAGTCCACTTCGGGGCGGCGCAGCAACTCTTCGGCACTGACGTCCTTGCTGATGGCAATGCCCAGCTGGTCTGCTGCCGCCTTGGCCCGTTCAGAGTCGGCGCCCAGGCGCAGTCCGCGCAAGCGCTCCAGTTCCTGTTCAATCGCATCGCGCCGGCAGCAGTAGGCGTCCCAGCGCTGGTCGTCGATCAGGCCCAGCTCGCGTCCGGTTTCGGTCAGGCGCAGGTCGGCGTTGTCTTCGCGCAGATGCAGCCGGAATTCGGCCCGGCTGGTAAACATTCGGTAGGGCTCGGGCGCGCCCTGGGTGATCAGGTCGTCGACCAGCACGCCGATGTAGGCTTGGTCGCGACCGGGTATCCAGGGGGCTTGCTCTGCTGCCTGCCGCGCTGCGTTCAGGCCGGCCAGCAGGCCCTGCGCGGCGGCCTCTTCGTAACCGGTCGTGCCGTTGATCTGGCCGGCGAAATAAAGCCCTTGCAGGACGCGCGTTTCGAGGCTGGGCTGCAGGTCGCGCGGGTCGAAAAAGTCATACTCAATGGCATAGCCGGGCCGGGTGATATGGGCCTGCTCCAGGCCCGCAATCGAGCGCACCATCTCGATTTGCACATCGAACGGCAGGCTGGTCGAAATACCATTCGGATACCACTCGTTCAAATCCAGTCCTTCCGGTTCCAGGAAGATCTGGTGCGAGGACTTGTCGGCAAAGCGCACCACCTTGTCCTCAATCGAAGGACAGTAGCGCGGGCCCGTGCCCTCAATGGCTCCTGAATACATTGGCGAGCGCTGCAGGTTGGCTCGGATGACCTCGTGCGTGGCCTCGCCGGTACGGGTGATCCAGCACGACACCTGGCGCGGGTGCTGATCGCGGTTGCCTAGGAACGAAAACACCGGGCGTGGTTCGTCGCCGGGTTGTTCGGTCAGCCCGGAAAAATCGATGCTGCGCCCATCCAGCCGCGGTGGCGTACCGGTCTTCAGGCGGCCGACGTTCAACGGCAGTTCGCGCAGACGTCTGGCCAGGGCATTGGCCGGTGCGTCGCCCGCCCGGCCGCCGGCCAGCCGGGTCTCGCCCATATGGATCCGCCCGCCGAGGAACGTCCCGGTCGTCAGAACAACGGCGCGGGCGCGGAAATCCAGACCCATGGCGGTGCGCACACCGACCACCCGGTCTCCTTCGACCAGGAGGTCGTCGACCGGCTGCTGAAACAGGCTCAATCCCGGCTGCTGCTCAACGGCTAGCCGAATCGCGGCCCGATACAGGCTGCGATCGCACTGGGCCCGGGTTGCCCGCACTGCCGGTCCCTTGCGTGCGTTGAGCGTGCGCCATTGAATACCACCCTGATCGGCCGCCCGCGCCATGACGCCGCCCAGTGCGTCGACTTCGCGTGTGAGGTGGCCCTTGCCGATACCGCCGATGGCCG
>SKIE01000082.1 GCA_007116585.1 Wenzhouxiangella sp.
CCACCAGCACGTCCAGCCACTCGCGGATAAACCACAGAAAATTCATGTACCAGTAACGGTTCTTGCCGCCGATGCGGCACAGGACTTTCCACACCGATTCCGGGCTGGCCGGGCTCCAGTAGTTGCCGGTGGCCTGTTTGCCGTAGTAAGCACTTTTGTGATTCATGCCCCGGAAAATGAAGCCACCGTCCACCCATCGCGTATAGACCGGCTGGTTGCGCTCGGCTTCAAAAACCGCCTCGGTGGCCTCGCGATAATTGAGGAGCTTCTGCGGCACCAGCTCGCGAATACGGGTATCGTCGGCCGTGAAGTTCTGCCGCATACCCTCGATCAAGGCCCCGGTGATACTGGCCGGCACGGCACTGACGACCGGCAGAAAAAATGCCGCCATACGCTCGGTCAGAAAGGGAATGCGGAAGATTTTGCGCGGCTTGACGCCACCGACCTCGGCGATGACGCGCATCTGCTCGGCGTAGGTGATGTGGTCAGGCCCGGCCGCGTCGAAAATTTCGCCAGCCGCTTCCGGCAATACGGCCAGTTCAGTGGCGTATTTGCACATGTTTTGCAGCGCGATCGGCGGCGAGATGCGATCAACATAAGGTGGCGATACGATGAATGGTTGGTGATACACCGTGTCGCGCATCACCTCGAATGCCGCCGATCCGGGGCCAACGATGATCCCCGCCCGGATTTCTGTCACCGGCACCTTGCCTTCACGCAGCGTATCGCCTATTGCTTCGCGGGCTTTGATGTGCTGGGTGTCGGCGCCGTCCGGCACCAGGCCACCGATGTAGAACACTCGCTCCACCCCGGCCGCCGCCGCGGCGTCGGCAAAGTTACGCGCCCCATCAATTTCCAGCTGCAGATAGTCCTTACCCGCGCACATTGCGTGGATCAGGTAAAACGCCACGCGCACGCCGTCGAAGACACCTTCAAGGCTTTCCGGCTTGAGCACGTCACCCTGCACGATTTCGCAATGGTTCCAGCGCTCCGTCCAGCGTCGACCAACGAGCTTTTCCGGCGAACGCGCCATCGCCCGAACGGGAACACCTTGATCCAGCAGGTGGACGGCCAGATGACCACCCATGTAGCCGGTCACTCCGCTGACCAGCCAGGGCCTGTCGTCTGACGAAGCCGAGTCCTGATGGTTGCTGTGCGCGTCTGTCATTACGTTGCCTGAGTGTGGGAAGGTTTTTAAAGCGTAAAGCCAGCGGGTCGAGTGGCTTTCCGCGCGCCATAACCTTAAAGGATCGTGATGTCCAGAAGGCTTGACATGAATCAATCCCCAGGCGCATCAGCGGTGCTAGTTTTCGCCCCACGCTCCAGTCATCAGGTCCGCATACCGATGAATCACCGACTTTTACCCGCCCGGCTGGATCTGGCTCAAAGCCTGTCGGGTTTGGTGTTGACCCTTTTCGTGGCCTTTCACCTGATCTTTGACGCGACGATTCTATTCGGCGCCGACGCCTTCCGTTTTGTGTCAGGGGCGCTGGAAGGCGAATTGTTCTTCGGCGAAAAAATCCCGCTCATCACCACGGTATTCACCGCCGTGATCTTCGCCATCTTCATCGCCCATGCCGGGCTTGCCATGCGCAAATTCCCGCAAAACACTGCGCAATACAGAGCGTACCGAACGCATATGAAAGACATGCGTCATTCAGATACCAGCCTGTGGTGGCTGCAGATCTGGACTGGTTTTGCCATGTTCTTCCTGGCCTCGGTGCATATGTACATCATCATGACGCAGCCCGAGACCATTGGCCCGGCCGGATCGGCTTATCGCATCGTTTATGAGTGGAAATGGCCGCTGTATCTGCTGCTCACCCTCGCAGTCGTCCCGCATGCCGCCATCGGCCTGTACCGGCTGGCGCTCAAGTGGGGCTGGCTTGCCGGCAAGAACCCGGACCGGCGGCGCAACAGCTTCAAGAAAGCCCTGTGGATCGCGACCGCCTTCTACATCACGATCAGTCTTGGCGGACTCGGTGCCTTCATGCATGTCGGTCTGACCGGACAGGACCATTTCGGCAACCCGGTGGAGGTCGGCAAACCATGAAAATCACCTACACCGATGTTCTGGTCATCGGCGGCGGACTGGCGGGTCTGCGCACCGCGGTTGGCGTCAAGCAGCGCGGCCTCGACACGATTGTCCTGAGCCTGGTGCCGGCCAAGCGCTCGCACTCGGCTGCCGCCCAGGGTGGCATGCAGGCCAGCCTCGGCAACTCGGCCATGGGCGCCGGCGATAACGAGGACGTGCATTTCGAAGACACGGTCAAGGGCAGCGACTGGGGCGCCGACCAGCGCGTGGCCCGCATGTTTACTCACGTCGCGCCCAAAGCCATCCGCGAACTGGCCGGCTGGGGGGTGCCATGGAATCGCGTGGCCCAGGGCGAGCGCGAAGCCGTCATCAACGCCGAGCGCGTGGTCATCGGCGAATCAGCCGCGGCCCATGGCCTGATCACCGCGCGCGACTTTGGCGGCACCAAGAAATGGCGCACCTGCTACACCTCCGACGGCACCGGGCACGCCATGCTGTTTGCGCTTGGCGACCAGACCGTGGCCAACGGCATTCCGGTCATGGAACGCATGGAAGCGCTGGCCCTGATCCACGAAGGCGGACGCTGCTACGGCGCCGTCGTGCGCAACCTCGTCACCGGTGAACTGACCGCGTTTCTGGCCCGCGCCACGACCATCGCCACGGGCGGCTACGGGCGCATCTACAAGGTCTCGACCAACGCGGTGATCTGCGAAGGCACCGGCACGGCCATTGCCCTGGAAACCGGGGTGGCCGAGCTGGGCAACATGGAGGCCGTGCAGTTCCACCCCACCGCCATCGTGCCGGCCGGCATCCTGACCACCGAGGGCTGCCGCGGCGACGGCGGCATCCTGCGCGACGTCAACGGCCATCGATTCATGCCCGACTACGAGCCGGAAAAACGCGAGCTGGCGTCGAGGGACGTGGTATCGCGCCGCATGACCGAACACATGCGCAAGGGCCTGGGCGTGTCATCGCCTTATGGTGATCATCTGTGGCTGGACATTACCGTGCTCGGGCGTGAGCACGTGCACAAGAACCTGCGCGAGGTCACCGACATCTGCCGCTATTTCCTGGGCATCGACCCGGCCGAAGACTGGATCCCGGTGCGGCCCACGCAGCACTATTCCATGGGCGGCATCCGTACCGACCACCGCGGTGAGAGCACCACGCTGAAAGGCCTGTTTGCCTGCGGCGAGGCGGCCTGCTGGGACATGCACGGCTTCAACCGTCTCGGCGGC
>SKIE01000304.1 GCA_007116585.1 Wenzhouxiangella sp.
CCGGCAACGAGAAACAGCCCTTCCAGCACATTGTCCAGCGCCAGCCAGGGCTTTAGCTTCTCGCTGTTGATGCCAATCGATTGGGTGCGAAGCTTCTCGCTGTAATACGGAATGTCCCAGGGCTGTAGCGGTGTTTGGGCACCCAGATCCGCGGCAAAGGTTTCCAGTTCCTCAAGCTGCCGGCGGGCCGGCTCGCGCGCGCGTGCGGCCAGGTCGAGCAGGAAGCTTTCGATGGCTGTCGGGCTTTCGGCCATGCGTCGGGTCAGCTGCAGTTCGGCGAAGCTGGCGTGTCCGAGCAGGCGTGCACGCTCATGGCGCAGGGCCAGGATTTCAGCGATATGACTGGAGTTGTCGAACTGCCCGCCATGCGGCCCGGTGTCGGAGGCGCGGCTGGCATGGGCCCGATAGAAGCGCTCGCGCAGGGCGCGGTCATCGGCATAGGTCACAATCGCGCGGTAGGCCGGATGGCTCAGGTTGGCCATGAAGCCGGGTTTTTCGGCTCGTTCTGCCATCCCGGCCAACAACGCCAGCTCGTCGTCCGGCAGGCCGGCCAGCGCTTCGGGCTGAGTGAAGTGCTCGCTATAGGCCTCGGTTGCGTCCAGCACCTGGTTGCCGAACTGGTTGCTCAGCTCTGACAGGCGCAGCTGGATTTCGGCCATGCGCTGGCGTTGGTCGGCCGGTAGTTCGACGCCGCCGGCGCGGAAGTCAATCAGCTCATGACGGATACTGGCCTGCATGGCAGCGGTCTGCTGGGTGAAATCCTCGCGCTCGCTCAGCGCACGGTAAGCCTCGAACAGGGCCTGATTCTGGCTGCGCTCGGTATGAAAGCGGGTCATTGGAGCCAGGCATTCTCGGTAGACCTCGCGCCACTCCGGGGTGTTGAGCACGCCGTGCAGGTGCGAAACGGTGGACCAGACGCGGGATACGGCGTTGTCGGCCAGGCTTTCGGCCTCGACAACGGCCGCAAAGTCCGGCGCTGAGGCCGAGGTGATCTGATCGATCACCTTACGGTAAGCGGCCAGGCAATGTTCCAGCGCCGGCAGGGCGTGCTCGGGGTTGATGTCGGCAAATCTCGGCAGACCCTCGGCCAGCAGAGGGTTATCGGTTCCAGTCTGTTTGTTCATGATGATTCGGCAACCGCAAGCGGTGTGGCTCGGTCGGCCAGTTCATGCAAAAGGTCGTCAATCTTGCGAAACGCCATGGCCAGATCTTCGGCTTCTGGCAGCAGAGTGATCCGGAAGTGGTGGCGGTCGGCAATATTGAAGCTTGAGCCGGGGACGATCAGGAGATGCTTTTGCTCCAGCAGTTCTGCGGCAAAGCGGTGGTCGTCGAAGTCCGGCATGTATTCGGGCTTGATCGACGGGAAGGCGTACAGCGCGCCCATCGGTGTGACCAGATCAAGGAAGCGGCTGCGCTGGCAGGCGTCGATGACCGCCTGGCGCGAGTCATGCAGGCGCCCGCCGGGGGCGACCAGATCGGCGATGGATTGATAGCCGCCCAGTGCTGTCTGCACCGCCCACTGGCCCGGCACATTCGCCGACAGCCTGAGCGCGGCCAGTTTCTCGACCGCCAGCATGTAGTCCTGGGCGCGATCCAGCGTGCCGGTAAATACCGCCCAGCCAACTCGCCAGCCGCAGGCCCGATACACCTTGGACAGACCGCCAAAGCTCACGCACAGGGTATCGCCGGCCAGCGGGGCCATGGGCACGAAGCGGGCTTCGTCGTAGCAGATGGAGTCATAGATTTCGTCGCTGAACAGGATCAGATCATGTTCAGCCGCAAAATCAGCCAGTTCCCTCAGGACCGACTCGGGGTAGACCGCGCCGGTGGGGTTGTTGGGGTTGATCACGACCAGCGCCCGTGTTCTTGGCGACACCAGCTTGCGCATGGCCTCAAGATCCGGCCAGAACTGTTGTTCTGCGGGGCAGGGGTAGTGAACGGCCTTGCCGCCGTTGAGCACCACCGCAGCCGTCCACAGCGGATAGTCCGGCGCCGGCACGAGCACTTCGTCACCTGGCTCGAGCAGCGAGCGCAGCACCAGGTCGACCAGTTCGGACACGCCGTTGCCGATCATGACCTGGTCATAGCGCGTTTCGGTCAGGCCACGCGACTGAAACTGCATGGCAACGGCTTCCCGGGCGGGGAAAATCCCGGTTTGCGGCCCATAGGCCTCGCTGTATTTCAGATTGCGGACAACGGCGCGGCGCATGGTTTCCGGCGTTCTGAATCCGAACGCGCCGGGATTACCGATGTTCAGGTGCAGTACATCGTGCCCCTGCTGGTCGAGCTCACGCGCGCGCCGGGCAAGCGCGCCACGGATCTCGTAGCGCACCTGGTCGATGCGGCTGGCGGGGCGGAAAGATGGTTTCATGGTCGACATCGGCCGCTGCGGCAACTGGATAATTTTCCAGAATATCGCAGAAGTCACGTCTTCTCCAGCGTAAAAGCTTGATTGTGGTTACTCAAGACCCGACAATATCGAAACAGGACCACTTCAATCCGGATTTGATTTTTCATGACTCTTGACCCAGCCCTGAAAGACCGTATCGAGCAGCAGATCGGCTCTCACGACGTTGTGCTGTACATGAAGGGAACGCCGAAAATGCCCCAGTGCGGGTTTTCGGCCAAGACCGCCGGCATGCTCGACAGCCTGCTCGGAGGTAACTTCGCCGCCTTCAATGTGCTCGAAGACGAGACTATTCGTGAAGGCATCAAGGTGTTCGGCAACTGGCCGACCATCCCGCAGCTCTACATCAAAGGCGAGCTGGTGGGCGGCTGCGACATCGTCACCGAGATGTTCAACGCCGGTGAGTTGCACGACATGCTGGGCCTGGAAAAGCCGGATCGCACGCCGCCGGAGATCGAGATCAGCGACAAGGCGGCGGCCAAGATCCGCGAGTTTCTCGACGGCTATCCCGGCCAGTGCCTGCACTTCTCCATCGCATCAGACTGGGACGCCAATTTCAACATCGGCCCGCGCGAGGGCCATGAGATTGCCACCGAAGCGGCCGGCATCACCATCCTGATGGATCTGGCGTCTGCCCAGCGGGCCAAGGGCGCCAGGATCGACTGGGTGGAAACCGTGCAGGGCGAAGGGCTGAAGCTGGATTTGCCGGGGGCGCCGCCGCCGGTGCGCCAGATGACTCCGTCGGAGCTGCAGGAGCGCATGAACTCGGGCGAACGCATCATGGTCGTCGATACCCGCTCAGAGGCTGATCGCAGCAGTTATCCGCTGGACTTTGCCCGCCCGCTGGATGCAGCGCTGATGGCTGA
>SKIE01000196.1 GCA_007116585.1 Wenzhouxiangella sp.
CAGGCGCGCTTGGCCGGCCTGGAACGCGACCGGGCCGAATGGCAGCGCGACCGGGCTGAACTGCAGGCGGCCAAGACCGAGCGGGTGAGCGAATTTGTGGTCGGGCTGTTTGAACAGGCCGATCCGTTCCAGGGTGCCGGCCCGGAGTTGAGCGCGCGTGACTTGCTGCGCCAGGGCCGCGAGCGCATCGCAGCACTCGACGAGGCGCCCGAAGTGCAGGGCCGAATGCACCAGGTGCTGGCTCGGGTTCACCGCTCCCTGGCCGAGCACGAAACCGCGCATGAACTGTCAACGCGGGCGCTGGCGCTGCTGCAGGCGCGGGAGCCGGCCGACGCCGACGGTTTGGCTTCCGCCTGGACCGTGCACGGCGGTACGCTGGCTTCCCTGGGCCGTTACGAGGAAGCCGAACAGGCCCATCGTCGCGCGCTGAAATTGACCCCGCCCGATGATTCGCTGGCTGTGGCCGAACGCCTGAACAACCTCGGGCTGGCGGTATTTTCACTGGGCCGGCTGGGGGAAGCGGAGAGTCTGCTGGAGACTGCTTTGGGCTTGCGCCGTGCCGCCATACCCGACAGCGCCGAGATGGCCGCCTCACTGAACAACCTGGCCCTTGTTCTGGCCGCGCAGGATCGTCTCAACGAAGCCGAGCCTTTGTATCGCCAGGCGCTGGCGCTGCGCGAGTCCGTTCTTGGTTCGCGGCATCCCGCCACGACCTATGCGCTGACCAATCTGGCCACCTTGCTGGTCCGGCTGGATCGACTGGACGAAGCCGAAGCGGCCTATCTTCGGGCACTGGCGCTCAGACGCGACATTCTGGGCAACGACCATCCGGCCGTGGCCAGCGTGCTGTATCAGATCGGCTGGCTGCAGTCGCGGCGCGGCGATCTTCTGCCGGCCAGGGCGCATCTGGAAGAGGCGCTGGACATTCGGCACCGAGTTCTGGGTGCCGAGCATCCGTCCACGGCCGTGATTCTGAATGCGGTTGCAGTGGTGGCGCGCGATCTGGGTGAACTGGACCAGGCCGAGGGATGGCTGCGCCAGGCGCTGGCAATTTACCGCGCGGTTTACGGCGAGTCCCATCATGATATCGCCCTGGTTCTGGCCAACCTGGGCCAGGTCCGTTTGGCGGCCGGTGATGCCGAGGAGGCCGAGTTGCTGCTGGGCCGGGCGCTGGAGATGAATCGACGCGAACTCGGCCCGGCCCATCGTCACGTGGCCGATAACCTGCGCGGCCTGGCCGAAGCGGCGCGGGCGCGCGGTGACTGGGAAGACGTGGCCGAACATGCGCGGGCCGCCGCCGAGGTAATGGACGGACTGGATTTCCCGGTCGACCATCCCGACCGCGTCGCTGTGGCCGAGTTGCTGGCGGACCTGCCGGCGCAGGCCCGCAGCACGCCCTGACTCAGAACGCGTCGTCGTCGAAGTCCATGATGCTGGCGCCGCCGGCCCGGATCTTGGTCGCCAGCGAGACCGTCTCTGGGAGCATGCGCTGCATGAAAAAGCGGGCGGTGGCAAGCTTGGCCTGGTAAAACGACGTCTTGCCGGCCTCGGCGCTGAGCTGCTGATGCGCGATCTTCGCCATCTTTGCCCACATGAACGCCATGGCGGTGAGCGCGAACAGGCGCAGATAGTCGGTGCCGGCGGCGCCGGCTTCCAGCGGGTCTTTGCTCATCTGGCCGTAGACCCAGGCCGTGGTGTCCTGCAGTCGCTGAGTGGCCTCCTGCAGTGGCGTGACGAACTCGGCCAGCGCGCCATTGCCGATGTGCTCGCCGATGAACTGCGTGACCGGGGTAAAGAAGGCTTTCAGATTTTCGCCGTTGTTGGCGATCAGCTTGCGCCCGACCAGATCCAGCGCCTGCACACCGTTGGTGCCCTCGTAGATCTGGGTGATGCGCACGTCGCGGGCGAACTGCTCGACGCCGGTATCGCGCACGTAGCCGGCGCCGCCGTGGACCTGCATGCCGAGGTTGGCAACCTCCGAGCCCAGGTCGGTAAAGTAGGCCTTGATGATGGGTGTCATCAGCGCGACCCAGTAGCCGGCCTGCTTGCGCACGGCTTCATCCGGATGGTGCAGTTCCAGTTCCAGCTGCACGCCCGTGTAGAGGCCCAGCGCGCGGGCACCTTCGATTGAGGCGCGCGAGACCAGCAGCATCTTGCGCACATCCGGGTGGACCAGAATCGGGTCGGCCGGCTGGTCGGGACACTTCGCGCCGGCGAGGCTGCGCCCCTGCAGGCGCTCGCGAGCGAAGGCAGCTGCGGCCTGATAGGCGGCCGAGGCCATGCCCAAGCCCTGGATGCCCGTGACCAGGCGGGCTGCATTCATCATGGTGAACATGGCCGACAGGCCGCGGTTTTCTTCGCCGATCAGGAATCCGATGGCGCCGCTGTATTCCATCTCGCAGGTCGCCGAGGCCTTGATGCCCATCTTCTTTTCCAGGCCGACGCACTTTACGTCGTTACGCTCGCCCAGGCTGCCGTCGGCGTTGACCAGGAATTTCGGCACGATAAACAGCGAAATGCCGCGCGTACCGGCCGGCGCGTCCGGCGTGCGGGCCAGCACCAGGTGGATGATGTTGTCGACCATGTCGTGCTCGCCGGCCGAGATCCAGATCTTTTTGCCGGTAATGCGGTAGCTGCCGTCTGCGGCCGGCTCGGCGCGGGTGCGCAAGAGCCCCAGGTCGGTGCCGCAGTGCGGTTCGGTCAGGTTCATCGTGCCGCCCCACTCGCCGCTGACCATTTTCGGCAGATAGGTGGCCTTCTGTTCATCCGTGCCGTGGTGATGGATGACTTCATAGGCACCGAGGGTCAACCCCGGATAGGCCGCAAACGAGGCGTTGGCCGCGTTGATCATTTCCGAAAGCGCGAGGCCGACAAAGTTGGGCAGTCCCTGCCCGCCGAAGTCCGGATCAGCAATCAAACCGGTCCAGCCGCCCTCGCAGTAATCGCGATAGGCTTCGCCGAAGCCTTCGGGCATGTTGACCACCGCTTCGTCTTCGTTGAGCTGACAGCCGATTTCGTCACCCACCGCATTCAGGGGCTGGAGAACGTTTTCGGCCACTTTGGCCGCTTCGCTCAAGACAGCCTCGATGACGTCCGGCGAGGCTTCTGCCATGGTCGGCAGCTCGGCGCAGGCATCAAGGTCGAGAAACTCGTTGTATAGGAAGTCAAAATCGTCCAGCGGGGCCTTGTATGCGGGCATTGATCAGCGTCCAAGTGTATGAAAAAGAGCACGGAGCCTACCATACGCCGGCGTATGCAGGGTCGA
>SKIE01000218.1 GCA_007116585.1 Wenzhouxiangella sp.
CGGCTAGCGCCGCATTGCGCAGAGTGACCGAGGCAAGATCGCTGTTGAAGTGTTGAAATCCACCGTCCTCGGCATCGCGCCACACCAGTTGCTGACTGCCCGCACCGATGTCCCAGACCAGTCGGCGCTGATCATCGGGCTGTTCAGACCGCACCAGCCCGTAAGCCAGCCGGCCTTCGCTGTGCTGGTCAATCACCCGGGCTTCCAGACCCAGCTGATCAGCCCAGTCCTGCAGCAAGGCCGCACCGTTATCGGCCCGACGAAACGCTTCGGTGGCAACGCCGATCAAGACTTCGGCACCGAATGATTCGGCCTGCTCTCGCAGTTCAGCCATGATCGCGCCGGCGGACTGAACGAGTTCAGGCGAAAATTCGCCGCTGCCAGATTCGGCCAGGTCGGCCGCATAGGGTACCGGTACGGCAGCGCGCGTTAGTGTTTGCGCAGGCGCATCCACGCACAGTTCGTAGCGAGCCACGCGCATGCGGGTCGTGCCAGAGCCGATGTCAAAAGCGGCAACGATCTCCTCGCCACACCCGGGCTGATCGGAATTCGCCGCGCTGACCAGGCTGACGGCCACAGCCAGCAGCACCACACGCAGTGCTGCGTTCCACCCGCTTAAGCGCCGGCCGACATGTGGCCCTCTCATCATGATCGCCGTCCGCTGCTTAAACCGCGACCGGTGCAGGGATGGCGGGCGCCGGATCGTAGCCGCTCAGCGTCACGTCCTCAAACTCAAAATCCTCCAACCGCTGCCGGGCCGGGTTGAGGCTAAGCAGCGGCGGTGCCGAGGGGTGGCGGGCCAGCTGCCGATCAACCTGCTCCAGATGATTGAGATAGATATGCGCGTCGCCAAAGGTGTGGATGTAGTGCCCCGGCGTCAGGCCAGTGACCTGGGCCACCATATGGGTTAGCAGCGCATAGGAGGCAATATTGAAGGGGATGCCCAGGAAAAGATCGGCCGAGCGCTGATAGAGCTGACAGCTCAACCGGCCCTCGGCGACGTGGAACTGAAACAGGCAGTGGCAGGGTGCCAGCGCCATGCGTCCGGCCGCGACGTTGGCCTGTGGCGACATGGATTCATCGGGCAGATCGGCCGGGTTCCAGGCCGAGACCACGTGGCGGCGCGAATCGGGCCGGCGCTGAATCTGCTCGACTACCTGGGCGAGCTGGTCGATGGCGCGGCCGTCCGGCGCGGGCCAGGAGCGCCACTGAATGCCGTACATCGGCCCGAGGCTGCCTTGCTCGTCGGCCCACTCATCCCAGATGGTCACACCGTTCTGATGCAGGTAGTCCAGCCGCGTATCGCCGCGGATAAACCAGAGCAGTTCGTGCACGATGGAGCGCATGTGGACTTTCTTGGTCGTGACCAGCGGAAAGCCTTCGGCCAGGTCAAAGCGCAGCTGATGGCCGAAAGAGCTCAGCGTGCCCACGCCGGTGCGGTCCTGTTTGCGCACGCCCTGATCGCGCACGTGGCGCAGCAGCTCCAGATAGCCTTTCATATCGTCTTCCCGCGTCGCGCCAGCACCATCAACACCACCCCGGCCAGCATCATCGGGATAGACAGCAGCTGGCCCATGCTCATCCAGTCAAGCGCGACAAAACCCAGCTGTGCGTCCGGCTCGCGGAAGAACTCGGCGAGAAACCGGAAAAATCCGTAGCCGACCAAAAACACCCCGCCAACTGCGCCGACCGGCCGCGGCCTGGCCGAGAACCACCACAGTAGCGCAAACAGCGCCACGCCTTCCAGGCCGGCCTGGTAGAGCTGGGATGGATGCCGAGCGTGCTCGTCCAGCGCGCCGGTCAGATATTGTTGATACAGAGCATCTGACCAGCGCCCACCGGCCTCGACCGCATCCGGAAAAATCACTGCCCAGGGCACGTCGGTGGTCCGCCCCCACAACTCGCCGCCGATGAAGTTGCCGATACGCCCGGCGGCCAGACCCAGCGGCACCAGCGGCGCGATGAAATCGGCCATGCGCAAAAACCTGCAGCCCAGGTGACGACTGTAGAGCCAGATCGCCACCAGTACGCCGGCCAAACCGCCATGAAAACTCATGCCACCGTCGCGCAGGCGAAACAGCAGCAGCGGATCGGCCAGCAGGTCGGGGAAGGCATAGACCAGCACATAGCCCAGCCGCCCACCGACGACGACGCCGATCACGCCCCAGAACAGAAAGTCGCCGATCTGGTCAGGCGACAGCGGCGCGTCAGCGCGCCGGGCCCGATAACGGCCCAGCAGCCAGAACAAACCAAAGGCGACCAGGTACATCAGGCTGTACCAGTAAACGCCAAAGCCGCCCAGCGAGAACGCGATCGGGTCGATCTGGTGGTAGTAGAAATCGCTGTTCATGAGATCAGAAGCTGGGCAGGACTCGAACCACCAGGCCTTTCAGATAGCGGGTGAAAGGGATGGCCGGCACAACCGGATGATCGGGACCCTGCTCCAGCCGCATCAATATCTGCAGGTCGCGGTCAACGTGGCGGCCGGCCTGACGAATGGCAGCCACGAAACGATCCTCCTGCACGTGGGCTGAGCAGGAACAGGTGACCAGCAGGCCACCCGGTCGAATCAGGCGAATGGCTTTTTCGTTGACGCGGCGATAGGCCGCCAGCGCGGCTTTGGCGTCGCGCGCCCGGGGCGCAAAAGCCGGCGGGTCGACAATCACCGCATCAAAACGCGCGCCGGCCTCGAGCTGGGCGTCCAGCCAGCGCTCGGCGTCCTGCTGCGTGGCCCGGACGCGGTCGTCCAACCGATTGGCCCTGGCATTGGCCACAATGGTCTGCACCGCCGGCTGCGAGGAATCCACGCATTCGACTTCGCCGGCACCCAGCGCGGCCGCACCCAGACCCCAGGCGCCGTGATAGGCATACAGGTCGGCCACCCGCTCGAGTCCGCCCAGCAGCGGCCAGACCCGCTGACGGTTGCTTTGCTGGTCGAAATACCAGCCGGTTTTCTGAGAAGCCATCCAGTCGATCTCGAAATGCAGGTCGCCTTCGATCACGGCCAGCTTGTCCGGCAGCTGGCCCGGGCCGGGCTCAATCGAGCGGCCCAGACCTTCAAGCTCGCGCACCAGCGCATCGTTGCGCCACAGCATGCCGTCAGGGCTCAGCACCTGGACCAGCGCCTGCTCAATGTCCGGCCGCAGCCGATCCATGCCCGCGGTATTGGCCTGGGCGACCAGACAGTTGCCGAAACGATCCACCACCAGCCCGGGCAGACCATCGCTTTCGCCGAAAACCAGGCGATAGAA
>SKIE01000058.1 GCA_007116585.1 Wenzhouxiangella sp.
CCCGGCTCAGTCCTTTCACGACCAGGGTGCGGATCAGTGTATCGTCGTCGATCAGCAGAACGACGGCTTGAGTGGCGGACGACTCAGCGCGGTCCCGAACAATCGTCATGTACACCCTCTCTTGCGTGCACAGAGACCAGTTGCAGTGGCCTTGCTGGCAGACGCTTCAATGAGGCAACAGCGCCCCAACGATCATCACCGGTCCAGAATGCCCCCAAGTCTATGGAAAGGTCAAGCCGCCGACTGCTTGTCCAGCCAGTCGCGGGGCTTGAGATACTCGGCCAGCCGGCCTTCGGCCGACGCCAGGTCGGGCTGGTGGTCATAGCGCCAGTAGGCGACGGCGGGCAGTGACATCAGAATGGACTCGGTCCGACCGCCGGACTGCAGGCCGAACAGGGTGCCGCGGTCATAGACCAGGTTGAATTCGACGTAGCGACCGCGGCGGAAGCGCTGGAAATCAACCTCACGCTGGCCGTAAGGCGTGCGTTTGCGTTTCTCGACGATGGGGTGGTAGGCCTCAAGGTAGCCGTCGCCAACCGCCTGCAGGTAGGCAAAACAGCGCTCGAAGTCCCACTCGTTCAGATCATCAAAAAACAATCCGCCAACCCCGCGGGTTTCGTTGCGGTGCTTCAGGAAAAAGTACTCGTCGCACCAGCGCTTGTGGGCCGGGTAGACCTGCTCGCCAAATGGCGCGCACAAGTCGTGGGCTGTCTGATGCCAGTGCCGGCAGTCTTCGTCAAACGGATAGTACGGGGTGAGGTCGAACCCGCCGCCGAACCACCACACCGGCGGCTCACCGGGTTTCTCGGCCATGAAGAAGCGCACGTTGGCGTGGCTGGTCGGCACGTAGGGGTTGACCGGATGCATCACAACCGACACCCCCAACGCCTGAAAACTTCGGCCTGCGAGTTTCGGCCGGCGTGCGCTGGCGGCTGGTGGCAGGGCATCGCCATGCACATGCGAGTAGTTCACGCCACCTTTCTCGAACACCGCGCCGCCTTCAATAACCCGTGTTCTTCCGCCGCCGCCTTCCGGGCGCTCCCAGCTGTCCTCGCGGAAGCTGGCCTTGCCGTCGGCCTCTTCAAAGGCAGCGCACAGGCGGTTCTGCAGGTCGGTCAGATAAGCTGAAACTTGGTCGATTTCTGACGATGCCATGGCTCAGGCGCTGGTGGCTTTTTTCTTGCTGGCTTTTTTCTTCGAAGACTTTTTCCTGGATAATTTCTTCTTCGAAGTCTTCTTTTTGGCCGCCTTTTTCCTGGCTGTCTTCTTTCGAGCAGCTTTCCTGGCGCCGGCTTTTTTCTTGCCGAACTTGCCCCGGCGACCTTTCGGCGGGGCCTCGGCCAAGAGCTTCTGGCAGGTTTCCAGGTCCAGCGACTCTGGCTCCACGTCCTTGGGCACGCTGGCGTTGCGCTTGCCGTCGGTCACAAACGGGCCGTAGCGGCCTTTCAGGATTTCGATGTCTTCAGCCTCGAACCGCTTGATGATCCTGTCCTTGAGCATCTGCTTGTGCGCGGCGACCAGTTCCAGCGCCTGCTCCAGCGTCACATCGTGCGGGTCGATGTCTTTGAGCGAGACGAAATTGCGCGTGCCGTAGCGGACGTACGGTCCGAAGCGGCCGATATTGGCCTGAACAGGCTCGCCTTCCGGGGTCTCGCCGAGGTGGCGCGGCAGCTTGAACAGTTCCAGCGCTTCTTCCAGCGTGATGGTTTCCATCTTCTGGCCAGGTCGTAAACCCGCGAACTGCGGCTTTTCCTCATCCTCGGCCTGACCGATCTGGGCGAAAGGCCCATAGCGCCCCAGGCGCACGATCACGGGCTTGCCGCTCTTGGGGTCGGTACCCAATTCCCGGGCCTGCTGGGCTTCCTGCCGGCTGACCGATTCGTCTTTTTCCTGAACCCGGTCGATGAAGGGCTGCCAGAACTCCTGCAGCAGCGGCACCCAATCATGTTCACCGCGTGAAATGGCGTCAAGTTCGTCTTCCAGTCGCGCGGTGAAGTCGTAGTCGACGTACTGATCGAAATGGTTGGCCAGGAAGTTGGCGACCACGCGGCCCGTTGCGGTGGGCGTGAAGCGCCGATTTTCCAGCTCGACGTACTCGCGATCCTTGAGCGTTTGAATGATGGAGGCGTAGGTGGACGGCCGGCCAATGCCGTAGTCCTCCAGAGCCTTGACCAGGCTGGCTTCGGAGTAGCGCGGCGGCGGCTCGGTGAAATGCTGCTCCGGCCGTACTGCCGCCAGATCGACGCGGTCGCCTTCAGTCAGAGGCGGCAGACGATTGTCCTGCGCCGCCTGGGCATCCTGGTAGACGCGCAGAAAGCCGGCCTCGATCAGAGTCGAACCCGAGGCGCGAAAGGTGTGCTCGCCAACGTCGAACTCCGCGCTGACGGTGTCGTAGAGCGCCGGAATCATCTGGCTGGCCACGGCCCGGTTCCAGATCAGTTCATAGAGCCGATACTGGTCATCGCTCAGGTACCGCTTGAGCCGGATCGGGGTGAGCTGGGCCGACGAGGGGCGGATGGACTCGTGGGCTTCCTGGGCGTTCTTGGATTTGGACTGGTAGAAATTCGGCTTGTCCGGGGTCAGGCCGTCGCCAAATTCCCGGCCGATGACCTGGCGAATCTCGCTCAACGCGTCCTGTGAGAGCGCCACCGAGTCGGTTCGCATGTAGGTGATCAGACCCTGGGCGCCTTCGCCGATGTCAACGCCCTCGTATAGCTGCTGGGCAATGCGCATGGTGCGCTGGGTCGTGAAGCGCAACCTGCGCGCCGCTTCCTGCTGCAGCGTGGAGGTGATGAAGGGCGGCTGAGGGCGCCGGCGCCGCTGGCGCTTGTTGATCCGGGCGACCTCGAAGGCACCCTTGGCGGACTGTTCCACCTCGCGACGGACCTGTTCGGCACGGTTTTCATCCGTGATATCGAACTGCTCCATCTTGGCGCCGTCCAGGCGCACCAGGTTGGCCGAGAAGCGCGCGTCTTCCGGGCCTAGGTCTGCTTCAATGGTCCAGTATTCGCGCGGCTCGAAGCGCTCGATTTCCTCTTCGCGCTCCACGATCATGCGCAACGCCGGCGACTGCACGCGACCGGCCGACAAGCCCCGGCGGACTTTTTTCCACAGCAGCGGAGAGAGGTTGAAGCCGACCAGGTAGTCCAGCGCGCGGCGCGCCTGCTGCGCGTCGACCAGGCTGCCGGCCAGCTCGCGCGGGCTCTCCATGGCCTTGTCGACCGCGCGCTTGGTGATTTC
>SKIE01000375.1 GCA_007116585.1 Wenzhouxiangella sp.
AGTCACCAATTTCCGGGTCGTAGTCAAAAACGCCGTCCGCTTCAAGCTCCTGATAGGCGTTTTGAACCAGCAGGCTCCAGTCTTCATTAATCTCATAGAACCCGCTGAGGCGAAAACCTCGGTATTGCGCGTCGTTAAAATTGTCTTCAACCAGGGCGAAGTTGTTCGCCTCGTTATAGACCGTTCCCTCACCAAGATCTACTGCGGAGAGCGGGTTTATCTCAGGGTCAAGGGTAAAGCTACCTTCGACATTGTCAATGTAGCCGCCCTGATAAACGTTGTAAAACGCCAGTCTGGCGCCAAACCGGTCATTGACCGGCATATTCAAGAACCCTTCAACCCCCTGGCTGGGATCGCCCTTGCGTGTCCAGGAAAAATCGGTGGTGAAACCGGCATCAAATTCATTGAGATCGGGCTTGTTGGTAATGTAGCGCAGGGTGCCGGCCTGAGAACTGGCGCCGAAAAGGGTGCCTTGTGGACCGGGCAGCACCTCGACACGCTCCAGATCGGTGGTGTAAACGTCCAGGTTCCGACCCGGTGCGCTGACTGGCTGGTCGTCAAGGTAAATGGCAACGTTAGGCGCCGATCCTTGAGCGGCCGACAGGAGGACAGTGATCGGCTGAATAGCCATGCCCCGCAGGAACACAGTCGCCTGCCCGGGCCCACGACCCGCAAACGACAGCTTAGGCTGCGCCTTGATGATGTCAGACAGAGAACCAATCCGCCGCTCGCGTAACTCGTTTTCTCCGAGCGCATCGACTGCAATGGCTACATCTTGCCCCTCAACCGCCCCGGTGCGCGTCGCGGTAACTTCGATGCGGTCGAGTTCGCGGCGCTCCGTGGCTCCGTCCTCCTCGTTGGCAAGCGCATGAAAAGGTACGGTTGCCATGCCTGCCGTCAGCGCGCACGCAATCGCCTTATGGAGCTTGTTCGCTCTAAGCATTCGTCTTTCTCCCAATTGTGACCTGCGAAGGTGATTTAGGTCGATATGTCCATGAGGAAATGCACTGGGCCAACCAATCGCGCCTGCCGGACAGGACGGGGTCAACCCATGGACACATCTCTCCGACGCCGGATGCAAGAACTTGCGGCGCGTCGGACGACCGTTCGAATGAAGTTAAGAATGTACCCTAACAGACGTAAAGAGGATGTGCAAACAACCCTGTGGCGGGCCACGACCCGCCCCGCACCGATCAACCGCTAAGAGTCCGTATATTCGGCAATCAGACCGGGACGCGCGGACGAAACAGCTGGTCGTGCAGATTGAGCGCGTAGCGGTCGGTCATGCCGGCCACGTAGTCAAGCACCTGCGTGAGCACGTCCGCTTCCTCGATTCGATAACTATCAGGGATTTGCTGCGGATGGGCCAGCAAATGCTCGACGAGCTGATGAATCACGCCGGTCGCACGACGCGATTGCGCCACCGCTTCCGGCCGCAGATACACGCGTTCAAACATGAACTCCCGAAACGCCTTCATGGCCAGCAGCACATCGGCCTGCATGGCGACCCTGCCGCGACGGCAGGATTCATCGATCACACCCTCAATCATGGTATTGATCCAGCGCCCACCGCTGAACGGTCCGAGCACATCGACAATTTCGCTCGGGACGTCGTTCGCACTGATCACACCGGCGCGCACCGCATCCTGCAGGTCATGATTCAGATAGGCGATGCGGTCAGCAAAGCGGCACACCCAGCCTTCAGCCGTGTGCGGCGGCGGCTTGACGCGCCAGGTATGCGCACGGATACCATCCAGCACTTCCCAGGTCAGGTTGCACGGTTCCAGCACCTGGAAGACCCGCACCCCCTGGTCGGAATGCAGCCAGTCGCCATCTTCAACGTACTCTGACAGCGCCGCCTCGCCGGTATGGCCGAACGGGGTGTGGCCGCAGTCGTGGGCCAGGCAGATGGCTTCGGTAAGCACCTCGTTGAGATTCAAAGCCACCGCCAGTGCGCGGGCCACCTGGGTGACCTGTAGCGTGTGGCTCATGCGCGTGACGACGTGATCACCCTCAGGGTTGATGAAGACCTGGGTCTTGTGCTTGAGACGGCGAAACGCCTTGGAGTGGAGTACCCGGTCGCGGTCACGCTCGAACTCGGTCCGATAAGTATCCGGCGCCTCTGATGTCATCCGGCCACGGCTTTCTGCGGCCCGCGAGGCCAACGGCGAGAGGCTGGCTTCACGGGCCTCGCGCTCACCGCGCAAAACCGGCCGCAAGGATTTCAGATTTTCAGCGTTCTGAGCCATCCACTCTGATTCTAAAGTGCTTGTTTCACCGTTTCATTAAACCCCACCAACACCGCATCACCGCGCTCGAACACCGGCCGCTTGATCAGGGTGGGATGAGCTTGCAGCAGCGATAGCGCACCGGCCTGCTCGCCAGCCTGCAGCTTCTCCGACTGGCTCAGACTCCGCCAGGTCGTCGACCGTCGATTGACCAAAGCCTCCGGCCCCACCGCGGCCAGCCAGCGACGCAATTGATCGGGCGCCAGACCATCGGCGCGAACATCGTGCCAGTCATGCGGCTTGCCCTCGGCTTCAAGCCACCGCAGCGCCTTGCGGCAGGTGTCGCAGCTCTTGATGCCGTAAACCTTCAGCCGGCTCATTCGGCAGCCCTCAGCAACTCATTGACCGAGGTACGCGAACGCGTCTTCTCGTCAACCTGCTTGACGATAATGGCTGCATACAGGCTGTGACTACCATCCTTGGCCGGCAGAGTACCAGCGACCACCACGGAGCCGGCCGGTACGCGCCCGGTGATCACCTCGCCGGTGGCCCGGTTGTAGATTCGGGTCGACTGGCCCAGAAAAACGCCCATGCCGATCACCGCACCCTGCTCAACGATGACACCCTCGACGACTTCGGACCGGGCGCCGATAAAGCAGCCGTCTTCGATGATGGTGGGCTGGGCCTGAAGCGGCTCGAGCACGCCGCCAATGCCAGCGCCGCCGGAAATATGCACCCCGGCGCCGATCTGGGCGCAGGAGCCCACCGTGGCCCAGGTGTCGATCATGCTGCCCTCGCCCACATAGGCCCCGATATTGATATAGCTCGGCATCAGAACCGTGTCGTGACCAATATGAGCCCCGCGGCGCACGGTGGCCGGCGGCACGACCCGCGCGCCGCTGGCGCCAGGCCGATCATCCGGCGTGGCAAAGCGCAAATCAACCTTGTCGTAGTAGTGGGTGAGGCCGCCATGGAAGTCACGATTGTCCGTGATCCTGAAGTGCAGCAAT
>SKIE01000277.1 GCA_007116585.1 Wenzhouxiangella sp.
TCGGCCAGTACGCGATCCTGGTGGACCACCTGCAAGTGCCAGTCGATGCGCTCTATGGCAGGTGGGCGGGGGTAATCCCAGACGGACTCGGATGTAGGCAAATCGGTCATCGACAGCGTGCTCTCAGGTTTGAAATTGAACTGAGAATTGTCCTCGCGCCCCGTCAAGAAGAAAAAACTGCGCTCGAATTCCGAAAAATTGATCTGGATCAATATTGACAATCATTCTCATTTGCTATATTTTGTCCGTCATGTACGTATGCATCTGTAATCGTCTCAAGGAAGGCACCATCCGCGAGCTCGCCGAGCAGGGGTTGGGGTTTGACGAAATCCAGGCCGTCACCGGGTGCTCCAACACCTGCGGCAGTTGCCGACAGTTTGCCGAGGAACTGATCGTTTCGGTCCAGATTCGCGCCCACCGCCCGATGCCGCTTGACGTGCTGGTCAGCAACGCCGGCTGAGCCCAGTACCGCCTTCGACTACACAGCCACTTCGCTGGCTGATATATCATTGCGCTCGCCGATAATCCCAACCCATCAACAAGGATTTGTAATGAAAGGTGACCCCAAGGTAATCGAGTGGCTGAATCAATCCCTCAAAGGCGAGTTGACGGCCATCAACCAGTATTTTCTGCATTCCCGACTGTTCGAAGACTGGGGCTTGGACAAACTGGCCAAGAAATCCTATGAAGAATCGATCGAGGAAATGCAGCACGCCGACAAGCTGATCAAGCGCATCCTGTTTCTGGGCGGACTGCCCAATCTGCAGGACCTCGACCGCCTGCGCATCGGTGAAAGCCCGAAGGAAGCGCTGGAGTGTGACCTGTCGCTGGAGCTTGACGCGATCCCGATGTATCGCGATGCCGTGGAATATGCAGAGCAAGTGCGTGATTACGTCAGCCGCGATCTGTTCCAGTCCATCCTCGAAGACGAAGAAGGTCACGTCGACTGGCTGGAGACCCAGCTTGAGTTGATCGACCGCTTGGGTGAAAAGAACTACTTTCAGACCCAGATGGTGCCCGCCGACGAAGGCGAGTAATCAGCTGCTACTCCGAAGGCAGGACTTTGCCCGGATTGAGTAGACCAAGCGGATCAAGTGCTCGCTTGATCCGCTTCATTGCCTCAAGTGCCGCCGGGTCTTTTGTGCCGGCCAGTCGCTCCCTCCTGAGCAAACCGACGCCGTGTTCGGCGGCAATTGAACCATCCAGACTGCGCACCCGCGCGAACACACAATGGTTGATCTGCTCTTCCAGGGCCCGAAACGCATCTGCCGACATGGCTTCAGGCTGGCTCAGATTGAAATGCAGATTGCCGTCGCCGACGTGACCGAACACGCACGGGCGAATCCCGGGCACCAACACCGCGAGCTCGGCCAGGGTCCGTTCAATGAACTCCGGAATAGCTACTGTCGGCACGGAGACATCATGCTTCAGACTGACGCCGCCGAGGCCTTGCGCATCAGAAATTGACTCGCGCAGTTGCCAGAACGCTGCTCGCTGTATCTCGCTTTGTGCCAACGCGCCATCGGTCGCCTCCCCGTGCTCAATGACTGCTTCCAGCACCTCCAGCAGCGTGCTTCGCAGCCATGTGCCGACAACGGCGCTATCGCATTCAATAAGAACATGCCACGGTGATGTCGCTTCAACCGGGCAGCCTGCGCCATCAAGGTAATCCAGCACGAACGCCATGGCCTGTGCCGGCATCAGTTCAAACGCGGTCAGCGTCTCGCCCAGGGCCCGGCGCATTCGCGCCAGTACAGCAAGTGCTGCCTGCGGCGAATCGACCGCCAGCCAAACCGTCTCGCGCTGCCGGGGCATGGGCTGCAGCGCCAGAGTCGCTGCGCTGATCACGGCCAAAGTACCCTCAGAGCCCACCAGCAGCTGGGCCAGGTCATAGCCGCTGTTGTCCTTGCGCAGGGCGGACAGACCCTGCCACAAGCTGCCGTCGGGAAAAACCGCCTCCACACCCAGCACCATGGCTCGAGCGTTGCCGAAACGAATGGTTTCGTTGCCGCCGGCGTTGGTCGCCAGCACGCCACCAATGGTGGCGCTCCCCCCCGAGGACAGCGCCAGCGGCAGCCGCCAGCCGGCGTCAGCCGCGGCACGCGACGCTTGTTCCAGGGTGCAGCCGGCTTCAACGGTCATGCTGGCCGAGCTGGCGTCCAGCTCGCGGATGGCTTTCATGCGCTCCAGGCTGAGAATCAGTTCCCGCCGCTCGCCGCCGGCCACCGCCCCACCGACCAGGCCCGTATTGCCGCCCTGGGCCACGATGGGGATTTGATGCCGGGCACAGTATTTGACCACCGCTGCAAGGGTCGACAGGTCAGCCGGCCGGGCCACGGCCAGGGCACGCGACTGATAACGTCCGCGCCATTCCGACTCGTAGCGCTGCAGTCCATCTTCCGGCGTCAGCAGGCCGGAAGACCCGAGGAGGCCGGCGAGTTTGTCAAGCGCCACGACAGGGTCCAGCAGCAAAAGCGATCAGCCCGGCCCGGCAAATGCCTGGCGGGTGAAGTTGATCGGGTCGGATTCCGTCACCAGCACATTGTCTTCAATGCGAATGCCACCGCAGGTCGACAAAGTCTCGATCAGCGGCCAGTTGATCTGTCGGGAATGATCACTCGCCCGCAGATGCTCCAGCAGCATCGGAATGAAGTACAGGCCCGGCTCCACGGTGACCACGTTGCCCGGCTGCAGGCGACGGGTCAGACGCAGAAAAGGATCGCTGTCGGGAGGCGGCAGTGCCGTGCCGTCTGCATCCACCAGACCGTTCACGTCATGCACCTGCACGCCGAGAAAATGACCCAGTCCGTGGGGAAAGAAATAGCGCGTCAGACCGGTCTCGAGCATGTCTTCGGGCGCCATTTCCACCAGCCCGGCCCGCTGCAGCAGCCCGGCGATGTCCCGGTGCGCCTGTCGATGCAGATCGACGAAACTCGTGTCCGGTCGCATGGCCGCGCATAAACCTTGTTGAATCACATCCATTTCCTCCAGCAGCGCGGCAAACTCGCCCTGCCCGGGTTGTGCCCAGGTGCGGCTGATATCGCTGGCATAGCCGTGATGATCGGCCCCGGCGTCCAGGAGAAAGCTGTACAAGCGCTCGGGTGGTAGCGGGCTCCGATGCTGATAGTGCAGCACGGCTGCATGCTTGTTGAGCGCAACAATGTTTGAGTAGGGCAGCTGGTCCTGATCCTGCCCGACCGCGGCCACATAGGCCAGGTGCAGATCAAGCTCGCTGCCACCTGCATCGAACGCCCTCCCCGCCGCACGGTGCCCCCGGGCTGCCTGCTCGTTCGCGCGATGCAAACAGTCACGTTCCCAGGCGGTCTTGACCGTTCGGTGCTCGGCCAGCCTGTGCAGCAAGGCGGGCGGATTCAAGGCAGCCTCATCGGCCATGTGACCCAGCACCGATGGATCACCGATGACGGCCAGCGCCCTGTGCGATGAAAAGCATTCAGCCCAGTCATCAGCGCCGTCGACCAGCTCCACATCGACCGCGTCAGCCCACCATTTCGCGGGCTCATCAGGCGGCAGATGCCAGAAATCCCTGGGCTGGCAGTACCACAAGCGGGGACGCTGGCCGGTCCGGAACTCAAGCAGGCAGTCGGCGGCAAACGGCAGCGGCAGCATCGCCACAAAAGGACAGTGGGCACGAAACGGCGGGTGCTGATCGTCGAACAGCCGGTTGCCGGGACGGCCTGAGTGGATCAGCAAGGCGTCGTAGCCCAGTTCGCTGAGCGCCTCGTCCACCTGTTCACGGCGCTGCTCCATATGCCGGGCATATAAAAGCGGATCGGTTGTCGGCATGAATGACCTCAGACTTGGGTACACTGGCGACCCGTTGGAAATGTCTTTCATTGTAGCGCCCGGCGCGCCATTCTCAGGCCATGAGCATCCAGATCTACAACACCCTGTCAAGACGCAAGGAGCCGTTTGTGCCGCTCGACCCGGAGCGGGTCACGCTTTATGCCTGCGGGCCCACGGTCTATAACTACGCCCATATCGGCAACGCCCGACCAGCCGTGATTTTCGATCTGCTTCATCGGGTACTCTGCCGTCGTTTTCGGCAGGTCATTTACGCGCGCAACATCACCGATGTCGACGACAAGATCAATCAGAGCGCGGCCGAAGAAGGCGTCTCGATTGATGTCATCGCCGGGCGGTATGCCGAGGCCTACCATGCCGACATGGCCGAGCTCGGCGTGGCGCGGCCGACCGTTGAGCCCAGGGCAACCGATCACATGGCCGAAATCACCGCAATGATCAGCCGCCTGATCGAGCGCGGCCATGCCTATGAAGCCGAAGGCCACGTGCTGTTCGACGTCGGCTCCTTCGCTGACTACGGTCAGTTGTCGCGCCGGGACCGACGCGAAATGATTGCCGGCGCCAGGGTGGAAGTTGCGCCATACAAGCGCAATCCCGGCGATTTCATTCTCTGGAAACCGTCGTCTGGCGACCTGCCAGGCTGGGACAGCCCCTGGGGTCGCGGGCGTCCCGGCTGGCATATCGAGTGCTCGGCAATGTCGGCAGCCCACCTGGGAGAAGTGATCGACATTCATGCCGGCGGTCAGGATCTGGTCTTTCCTCACCATGAAAACGAAATTGCCCAAAGCCGCTGCGCCCACGGCAGCGAAGTCTTCGCCCGCTACTGGATGCACAACGGGTTTGTCACGGTCGACAAACGCAAGATGTCAAAGTCACTCGGCAATACGCTGGTGGTGCATGAATTGCTCAAGCAGTGGCCGGGCGAAGTGCTTCGCTATGTCCTGCTGTCGGCCCACTACCGACAGCCGCTGGACTGGTCACAAAATTCCCTGGAACAAGCACAGGCAACGCTGGACCGCCTCTACGGCCTGCTGCGCGACCACGAAACCAATCATCCGTCCGAGCCGGACGGGGACGTCATTGCGGCCCTGGAAGATGATCTCAACACGCCAACCGCCCTCGCAGCGCTCAATCGCGTGGCTCGGGAGGCCAGCAGCGAGGGCACTCAAGCCGCGCTGGCCCGCCTGCGCGCCAGCGGGGCGGTCCTCGGGTTGCTGCAGCAGCCTCCAGCCGACTGGTTTGAACAGCGCAAGGCCGAAACCGACCTTGCGCCCGCGGATATAGAGCGACTGATCGAGGCACGCGAGACCGCGCGCGCGGCGCGCAACTTTGCCGAGGCCGACCGCATACGCGACGACCTCGCCGAGCGCGGTATCCTGCTCAAGGATGGACCAGATGGCACGACCTGGGAGACAGCCAGCAAATGACAGAAAATACCGCACAGGAAGCCCAGCAGGCCATCATCGAGGAATTCTCCTTCTTTGATGACTGGCTGGAACGTTACCAGTACCTGATTGATCTCGGCAAGAAGCTGCCGCCGTTGCCGGAGGAAGAACGCACGGACGATCGCCTGCTCGCAGGCTGCCAGTCCAATGTCTGGTTTCTGGCCGAGGGTGATGCCGACCGGCTGGCCTTCAGGGCCAATTCCGACGCCGCCATTGTCTCGGGGCTGATTGCCCTCCTGCTGCGGGTCTACTCCGATCGCAGCGCCGAAGAGATTCTGGCGACAGAGCCGGAATTTGTCGACGCAATCGGGCTTAGCGAGCACCTGTCTCCGACCCGCGCCAACGGCCTGAACGCCATGCTCAAGGCAGTGCGGAACGTGGCCTTGTCCAGCTCTCAATCGGCCTGAACCGAGCGTGATTTCGCTTCCCGTTCAAGAATGCAAAAAGCCGGCTCCAAGAGCCGGCTTTTTGCCTTTGAAGTCGCGTTGGCTGATCAGCCGTCGCTGCGTTCCAGCACGACCAACTCCACGCGTCGATTCTGCTGACGGTTTTCTCTCGACGTGTTGGGCACCTTCGGGCGGTCTTCACCATAACCGCGCGCGATCAGGCGATCCGAATCCACGTCGCCTTCATTGACCAGGAAGTTGTACACCGACTGCGCCCGCCGCTCGGAGAGGCCTTGGTTGTAATCAGCCGGGCCGATGTCGCAGGTGTGCCCGGCCACTTCGATGCTCACCAATTCATCGTGCAGGTTCAGCATCGCCGCCGCTTCATTGAGCTCGGCAATCGCTTCCGGACGCAAACGGGCCGAATCAAACTCGAAGAACACGGCGGCGTCGAATTCAAAAATCACCTCCGGCTCTGGTTCAGGCTCCGGTGCTGGCGGCGGTGGCGGGGGTGGCGGCGGCTCGGCCGGCGGGGGTGGCGGCGGAGGCAGGTCCCCCAGGCGCACGTTCAGACCAACCGTTCCGAGAACATCAACGAATCCGCGCGAGCGATTGAAGGTGTCACGATCGTTGTCGTAGCGGGCTTCCAGCTCGGCCCGCATGAAGATACGATCGTTGAAGCGGTGCTTCAGACCAAAACCAGCCGACCCGAACACATCGGTGCCGCTGTTGTAGAAACTGGCATTTTGCTGCAGACCGCCACCAATGAGCAGGTACGGACGGGTGCGCTCATCGGCAGAACCGATGTGATAGCGGCCGAGCAAGCCGAGAGACGTCAGCCGGATCTTTTCCCCGTCACCCGGAGTGACCTGATCAAAAGTGAAGGAGTAGCGATCCAGGCGAGCATCCAGGCTGAACTGCGGCGAGATGAATCGACCGATGTTGAAGCCGGCATGATAATTGTCGTCATCGGCAGCGCGCGAGCTATCCGGGCGCGCAAATCCGCCTGCGGCACCGAGGTACCAGCGATCATCAAAATCAGTATCGGCCACTGCGGCCTGGCTCATTATTGCGACGGCGCCTACTGCCAGCGCCAGCATGCTCATTTTCATTCTGATTGTCCCTTTAACGTGGAAGTAACGCATCCAAGCCGGCCACCACCAAGGATGGACAGCCGGAGCAAGGCCAAAAGATCATTGTATTCCCGTTTTAAAAGGGACAATGTTAGAGATTGCAAAGTTCCAGAATCAGGCTTGCGCATGCGGTTCAATCAGCGGCTATCGCGCATCTGCTTCTGCTTCAGTTCCCAACGTTCCTGCGCGTCGAGACACAGGGTCGCGATTGGCCGGGCTTCCAGCCTCGCCAGGCCAATTTCCTCGCCGGTCTCTTCGCAAAACCCATAGGATCCTTCATCCACGCGCGACAGCGCCTGATCGATCTTGCCAAGCAGCTTGCGATAACGGTCGCGAGTCCGCAATTCCAGGCTGTTTTCCGTTTCCCGGCTGGCGCGCTCTGCCTCGTCACCAACGTCGCGCACTTCGCCACGCAGGTTGTTGATTGTCTCCTGGGACTCCTCAATCAACTCCGCGCGCCACTTCAGCAACATCTGGCGAAAATACTCCAGATGTTCCGCGCACATATACTCCTCGTCCTCAGACGGCTTGTACCCCTTTGGTAGTTCCACACTTTGATTGGGCATTGAGATGCGTTTGCCTCGCGCCTTTGAAGTCGCAAACCTGCAATTATATAGCCTAAGCACCCATTTCGCGCAAGCGGCATGCAACGAACACTTCTAGCCATCATCCGTGCTTACCGGTACCTTCTGTCTCCGTGGATCGGGGGGCAGTGCCGGTTCACGCCGACATGTTCAGTCTATGCCATGCAGGCCATAGAGCTCTATGGCGCAGGCTACGGCAGCTGGCTTGCGCTCAAGCGCCTGCTGCGATGTCATCCCCTGTGCAAGGGCGGGCATGACCCGGTACCCGGGACCGATCCGGAACCAGATTTCGACGACTGCGAAAGCCGGAACGAGAAGGAGCCGCCTAAAGGGCCACAATCAGACTGACTCCCAAAAACGCCAGGCCAACGCCGGCCACTTTGCGCCGGCTCAGGGGCTCACCCAGCAGTAGCCAGGCAAACAGCACGATGAACGCGGCAGCCGTCTCATTCAATACCGATGCAATGGAGGCCTGAGTCAGCTTGTAGCCGGCCAGCCAGAGAATCATCGAGACATAACTCCCCATCAGACTCGCCACTATGATGGTGGGCCACGGCTGTTCGGCTCGGAAGTGGAGCGCCATGCGCTGCCATCCTCGGCTGAGGTGCACATAGAGCAACATGCCCACCGCACCGGCGGCCAGCCGCAACCCAACCGTCCACAGGAACTCATGTTCTTCAAGAATCGGCTTGACCATCACAATGCCGATGGCCATCAACGCAACGCTGCCGGCGCCGAAGGCCATACCAACCCGAAGCGCCCGGTCCGAGACCTCTTGCCGGCTCCGGCGCCAGGTCACCAGCAAAATGCCGCTGAGCACCACCACGAACCCCACATACTGCAGCGGGCGCAGGCTTTCGGCCAGAAACAGCATGGACAGGAGAATGACAAACGGTGAAAACAACATCGCCACAACGCCCGTGCGACTGGCGCCCATGAGGTTCAGCGCCCGCAGGTACCAGGTATCGGCGATGGCGATACCAATAACGCCCGACACCAGCACGACGCACCACTGCGTGGCGCTGTAACCGGGCAGACCGGTGCCGTGGAAAATCAGAATGGTCGGCACCATCAGGGCCGTGGCCAGCAGGTTCTTGAACAGGTTGAGTTCGAACGCCGGCAGGGTCTCGCCAGAGCGCCGAAACAAGACGACGGCCAGCGCCCAGCAGGCGGCGCACGCGACTGAAAAGAACTCACCCATGTAGGAACTCAACGATGTAACAAGAGACGGCAACAGCGCATCAGCGAAAAGGCAGGCAGCTGCAGGCGAAGGCGCTGTAGTGTAGTGAATCACAGCGCGAAAAGCTGACCAGGCGCCTGTCCGGATCGCCGGCATCCTGTATCCTCTAGGCGGCTACTAGCCCAAGGGTTCGGCGTTCATCAAGTTGGGAAATAACTGAACATGGCGCTTTGGATTGCACTGCTGCTGATTACTGGCCTGGGGGTTGCGCTCTGGCGCATCTTTCCGACGCCGCTGGCACGCCTCTTCCAGTGGCTGGAGCGCAGGCGCTGCGGACTGAGTAGTTGTCGCCTGTCGCATAAAGGCATCGACTGGCACTACCTGGAAGGCGGACATGGCGAGCCGCTGGTTCTGCTGCACGGCTTCAACGCCGATGCCGATCACTTCTGTCGCGTCACTACCGGACTGCGCGCGCATTTCCGCATTCTGGCGCCGGATCTGCCCGGCTTTGGCGAGACCCGTCTGGACGACCCGCCAAGCTATCGCATCGAAGATCTGGCCCGACATATCCTCGACTGGCTTGACGCGCTCGGGGTACGCAACTTCTACCTCGGCGGGAACTCCATGGGCGGTTACCTCGCCGTTGCAATGGCTCGGCAGGCGCCTGATCGCGTTCGCGCGCTGTGGCTGCTGGCGCCCGGCGGGCTCCATACCGCCCGCCTGTCGCCGGTGCTGGCCGAAGTCGCAGAGGAACGCCACAATCCGCTGGTCATTCGGAACATGGCCGACCTCAGGCGCCTGATGGACTACTGCTTTGTCCGTCCGCCCTGGATTCCGGCACCCCTGCTGCGCTTTCTTGCCCTTCGGGCACGGAAAAATGCCGTTCGCGCCCAGCGGATTTTCGATGCCATGCGTTATGAATCCACGTCCCTGGAAGAGCTCGCCCATGATTTGCCGGTCCCGGCCCTTGTGGTCTGGGGACAGGCCGACCAGGTGCTGCATTCCTCGGGCGCGCACCTCGTCGCAGAACTGATTCCCGGCAGTGAAAAACTTGTGCTGGAGGGTATTGGCCACATACCCATGCTGGAAGCCCCCAAGCTGAGCGCCGAGGCATGGCTGGCGTTTACCGAAACCCTGGCGCGACAGGATCTGGAGCCACCGGCTGCAGACTGAGCGCCGGAAATCAGCGCCCGCTTTTCGCTCCCACGGTCGCGAAGAAGCCCCCCTCCCAGCCCGGCTGAGCTGTTTTTACGAGTGATCGGGCCAGCCGTCGACGCATGCCCGCCTCGTTGATGCCATCAGACCGGATAGAGGCCCGGTCGAAATCAAGCAGATACCACTGACCCGTGGCGTCACGCACGATATTGCGCGCGTTCAAGTCCGGGTGGCGCAACCCAACCGAGAAAAAACGCGCCAGCGTTTCATTCAACTGCGCCCAGTCACGTCGCTCAAGCCCTGGCGCCAGCACCGCCAGTTGCCGGGCTCCGGCAATGCGGCGCATGAGCAGCGCCGCCCGATAGAACGGGCCGGCCGGCTCGAAACTGGCCGCCAGCGGCTCCGGCACAGGCAAGGACTGAGCCTTCAGAAAGGCCAGAACGCGGTACTCACGGAATGCGCGACTGGCCTCGGCACGGAGCCCCAAAAAGCGATCCGCGGACAGCTTGGCGATCAAACCACCGCGACGGAATCGGCGCAGCACGGCCGGCCCTTCCGCCAACATGACCCCGACTGCCTGGCCACGCCCACCCAGTTCATCCATTACACGGCCGCGCTCCAGCCACCAATCTGGCCGGAACCAGTCCACGGAAGGTGGCTGATCCATTGAATCGTCGTATAAGATACTGATGGCGCCTTGCTTGGCGAGACGTTCACCCAACTTGCAAATCCTCCGCCCATGCCCAAGGGATACCCGTCCAGCATATGCCTGTTGCGCCTGTCCGCGCTGGGCGATGTGTGCAACACCGTGCCGCTGGCGCGGGCTCTACAGCGCGCCTGGCCGGGCTGCCGGCTGACCTGGATCATCGGCCGCGCCGAGTACCGACTGGTTCACCGCTTGCCGGGCATTGATTTCATTGTATTCGACAAAAAGCAGGGCTTACGGGCACTGCTCGATCTGGCCCGTCAGTTGCGGGGACGGCGCTTTGACCTGCTGCTCCATACCCAGGTGTCGGCCCGGGCCAATCTGCTGGCCCTGCTGATCCGTGCTGAGCGTCGAGTCGGCTTTGACCGAGCCCGCTCGCGGGAAGGCCATGGCCTGGTAGTCAACGAACGTATCGCGGCCGCACCGTTTCAGCATCAGGCCGAGGCGCTGCAGTCTTTTGCAGGCCACCTGGGGCTGTCCATACAGCCTGACGATCGCGCCCTGCCCATCACCGATGAGGCGCGCGCTTTCGCAGTGGAGCATCAACCCAAGGCCGGTGAGGCGGTGCTGATCAGCCCTGCCTCAAGCCATAGCGGCCGTAACTGGCATACCCAAGGCTATGCCGAAGTGGCTGACTGGGTCGTCACACAAACCGGCAGGCCTGTCATCCTGGTCGGCGGCCCCAGCCACACTGAGCTCGCACTGGGACAAGAGATTGAGCGGCGCATGCAACAGCCGGTACGGAATCTGATCGGCCAGGACACATTGGACCAGGCACTGGCCATGCTGGAACGTGCGGCCTGTTTGATCACACCCGATGCCGGGCCAGCCCACTTCGCCGCCGCCCTGGGCACGCCAGTGGTTGGCCTGTACGCCGCGACCTGGTCGCGCCGCTCAGGGCCGCTGGGGAGCCTGAGCCACTGTGTTGATCGATTCCCGGAAGCGGCGCGCCGGTTCGCCGGTAAAGAGCCGGAGCAACTTCGCTGGGGCAAACGACTGGAGCAACCCGGCGTAATGAATCTGATTACACCGGAAGCCGTCTGCGAGAAGCTGAAAAATCTGCTCAGGAAGCGACTCTGAAGAACCTCAACTCGAGCGATAATCGCTGTAGGACTTTTCCTCGACAATCTCCGAGCCCAAGGCTTGATTGATAGCCTTTTTTAGCGCCGCGCGTTCATCGTTAGTGATATAAACCGAGCGCGCGAGCTCAATGAAACGATCTCCGAAGCGACCGGCGCGCTCTTCGTCGCGAATACCGTCCTCAATGTCCCAGAGCTGCTCGTTGACAGCCTTCAACTGGTCGCGAAGCCGTACGACTTCATCGGTTTGCAGTCCCGAGTCCTGCCACACGTTCTCCAGCAAGCGTTTTTCGTGTACAACATTGACGCGCTTTTCGGCGTCGGCGATGCGCTCGACCTTGATCTCGAGAATAGTGAGCTTGTCCAGCAACTCTCCAGGTGACACAGGGGTCATCAACTGCATGCGGTGAACTCCAAAA
>SKIE01000293.1 GCA_007116585.1 Wenzhouxiangella sp.
CTCATTATCGGCCATCCAGCCAATCCCCACAGGCACTATACTACCGAAGCAGTTGCGTTGTCTGCTTAAACGCCGAGCATGAGGCACTTTTTGCCGCAAACGACGTCTGAAGCAGTTCCAGCCCTTCTCATACAGAGTTGAAGTCTGTTTTACCACAAGCCATGCGACGAATAAAGCGCTTAATAAAGCTTTCTATTTATCTGTTTTCGCTTGGCTTGGTTGCGGCGGCTGCCGGACTGGCGGTGGTCTGGCTTGTGATTGCCCCCACACTGCCCGAGGTCGAAACCCTTCGGGATGTCCGGCTGCAGGTACCCCTGCGGGTGTTTTCGGAGGACCAGCAACTGATCGCCGAGATCGGCGAACAACGCCGTACTCCGATCGAATTGCACAACGTACCCGAGCTTCAGCGCCTCGCTTTCCTGGCGGCCGAGGATGACCGCTTCTACCGTCACCCGGGCATCGACTGGCGCGGCACCCTGCGCGGCGCCTGGCTGTATGGCCGCAGCCTGGGCCAGGGTCGGGTGCCCGGCGGCAGCACCATTACCCAACAGGTCGCCCGGCGGTTTTTTCTGAGCACCGAATACTCCGTGACGCGCAAGCTGCGCGAAATGCTGCTCGCGCTCAAAATCGAGCGGGAGCTGGGCAAGGATGAGATTTTCGAGCTGTACCTGAACAAGGAATTCCTGGGTCACCGCGCCTACGGCATCGTGGCCGCCGCTCGCGTCTACTACGGCAAAACGCTCGATGAATTGACCCTGGCCCAGATGGCGCAGCTGGCAGCCCTGCCCAAAGCGCCCTCGCGAGACAACCCCATTTCCGGACCTGGACAGGCCATGATCCGGCGCAACTGGGTGATCGAGAGGATGCATGGTCTGGGCTATATCTCGGCGGAAGAACGCGCCGAGGCGCTGGCCGAACCCAACACCGCCCGGCTGCATGGCCCCGTGGTTGAACTCAGCGCGCCCTGGATTGCCGAAATGGTGCGGCAGGAACTGGTCGATCGATTCGGCAGTGAAGAAGCCTATGCCGGCGGCTACCAGGTCCACACCACGCTGCGCTCGGAATTGCAGCGAGCCGCCGACGGGGCGGTGCGCAACGGGCTGCAGGCCTATGACCGGCGTCACGGCTGGCGTGGCCCGGAGCTCCGCTTTGACGGGGACGTGCTCGCGGATGACTCGCTGATCGATTCTCGCCTGCGCGAAATTCGCCCGGTTGCCGACCTGATTCCCGCGCTCGTACTCGACAGCGACGAGACCAGCGCTCGCCTCGTACTTCGAACCGGCGAGGAAGTGTCGATCGAACTTGAGAGCCTGAGCTGGGCTCGCCCGTTTCTGGATCTCAATGCGCTGGGCCCACGCCCCGATGCGGCCAGCGACGTGCTTGAACGCGGCGACGTGGTCCGCCTGCGCCGGGTTGGCGAGGACTGGCGCCTGGCCCAGATTCCGCGAGCCGAAGCCGCGATGGTGGCACTGGAGGCCGACACCGGCGCGATTCTCGCCTTGGTTGGCGGGCTGGATTTCAGCCGCAACCAGTTCAACCGAGTGACTCAGAGCCGGCGCCAGCCGGGCTCTGCGTTCAAGCCATTCATCTACGCTGCGGCACTGGATCAAGGCTACACGGCCGCATCGCTGGTCAACGACGCGCCTGTGGTGCTGGAAGACCCCTCACTGGAGCGCGCCTGGCGGCCGACCAATTTTGGTCGACGCTTCTACGGACCCACCCGGCTGCGCGAAGCCATGGTGCACTCGCGCAACCTCGTCAGCGTGCGCCTACTGATGGACATCGGCCTGGACTACGCACGTGACTACATCAGCGACTTCGGTTTTGCCCGGGCCGACCTGCCGGCCGGCCCTTCAATGGCGCTGGGTTCGGCCTCGCTCACACCGTTGAGCGTGACCGCCGCCTTCGCCGCGTTCACCAACGGCGGCTTTGCCATTGAGCCGCAGTTCATCCACCGGGTCACGGATGGGTTCGGGCAGACGGTGTACGAACCGGACTGGCCTCGCATCTGCCCGGACTGCCCTGAGCCTTCAGAGCCACAGCGCACTGAACCGGAACCGGAGGAGACCGAAACCGGCCTGCGCCGGGTGGATCTGGCCGCGCCCGCGTTGGCCAATGCCATGGAACCGATGGGACCACAGATTCCCAGGGTGGCGCCACAGGTCCTGAGCCCGCAGACCAGCTGGCTGATCCATTCCATGCTGGCCGATGTCGTCACTCAGGGTACTGGTCGACGGGCACTCAGCCTCGGACGTTCCGACCTGGCCGGAAAAACCGGCACCACCAACGACCTGCGCGATACCTGGTTTGTCGGCTTCGGAGGCGGCATTGTTGCCACGGTCTGGCTGGGCATGGACGACAACGAATCGCTGGGCAGCCAGGAACAGGGTGGCCGAACGGCGCTGCCGCTGTGGGTTGAATTCATGGAAACCGCGCTGGAAGGCCGGCCGGAACGCCAGCCCAGTGAGCCGGTCGGACTGGCCCGCGCGCTGATCGATCCGGCAACCGGCATGCGTGCACGGCCCGGCACAACGGGCGCGATTCCGGAATGGTTCCACGCCGACAATCTGCCGCCTCTTGACGCCGGCAGCGACAACGGCAGCGATACTGACCCCTACGATATTTTCTGAGCCTTCCAGAAACCCGCATCAGGTATGACCAAGCAATCTGCCAGACGCAACGCCGGGCAGCGGCTGCGCCAGGAAGTCGCGGCCGAAGCGGCCCGCATCATCGCAACCGAGGGCCAGCGCTCTTACCTTGCCGCCAAACACAAGGCGGCTGCCAGGCTCGGCGCCTCGACCCGGGGCGGCCTACCCTCCAACGCAGAGATCGAGCGGGCACTGAAAGAATGGCAATCGCTGTACGGCGGCAGCGAACACGCTGAACACCTGCGGATGATGCGCGAGGCCGCGCTGGAAGCCATGATCTTTCTCGAAGCATTTCAGCCGCGCCTGGTCGGGCCGGTGCTCGAAGGCACGGCCGACGAATACTCGAGGGTCTGCTTACACCTGTTTGCAGACGATCCTGATGCGGTCGTTCGTTTCCTGATGGAACATGGCATCGCCTTCGAGCAGGAACGCCGCCGGATTCGTTGGCACGGCGGCGCTTTTCGCGAGGTGGACGTGCTGGTGGTCGAAGCCGGCGACCAGACGGTGGAAATGACGCTGATGATCGGCCGCGATGCCGTGCATCCGCC
>SKIE01000159.1 GCA_007116585.1 Wenzhouxiangella sp.
AATGATGGCGGAGAGGGAGGGATTCGAACCCTCGATGAGGCTACAAACCCCATACTCCCTTAGCAGGGGAGCGCCTTCAGCCACTCGGCCACCTCTCCGTAAATCGTATTGTCGCATCTATGCGCTGATGCTGGGCGGGTCTGCTCTCGAGGCGCGTAAGGATAACGGTTGTGGGGTTTCAGGTAAACCCCTGTGCGATGGTAGACTGCCGGCTGGTTTGTGACGGGTACTCTGCATGCTGGAGGAGTCTGAGTCGGGGCGCGGCCGGCGCGGGAGTCGCGTGGTGGAGTTTTTTCGCGGTTTTCTGCGCAGCCCGGACCAGGTCGGTTCGGTGGTGCCGAGTTCGCGGTTCCTGGAACAGCGCCTGGTGCGTGCGGCCGGCGTTGGGAGTGCTCAGTGCGTGGTGGAGCTGGGGCCGGGTGTTGGCGGCACAACACGCGCCCTGCTCGAGGCGATGCCGCCGGATGCCCGCCTGCTGACCATCGAGCTCGACGCCCGCTTTGCCCAGATGCTGGAGGACATTGGCGATCCGCGCCTGGTCTCGCACACCGGCAGTGCCGCAGATCTGGGCGAGATTCTGGCCCTGCATGGCCTGCCGGCGCCCGATGCCATCGTCTCCGGGATTCCGTTTTCGACCATGCCTAAAGAGGTCGGCAATGCTGTTCTGGCGGCGGTTCGCGATCAGCTGCGTCCCGGCGGGGTCTTTGTCGCCTACCAGTTCCGCGGCCATGTCGGACGCATGGGGCGCGAGGTGCTGGGGCCGCCGCAGGTCGAGTTCGAGGTCCTCAACGTTCCGCCGATGCGGTTTTTCCGCTGGGTCAGGCCCTGACCGGTTCAGGTCACCGGGCTTGGTAGAGTCAATATCGCGCTGGCAATCGAGAAATAAATCAGAATGCCCAGCACGTCGGCCACCGAGGTGATCAGTGGTGTGCTGGCCATGGCCGGATCCATGTTCAGGCGCTGCAGAATGAACGGCAGCAGCATGCCGATCATCGCGCCCATGATGACGACGGCGAGCATCGCCAGGCCGACCACCCAAGCCAACTCAGCGCCACCCCGCCAAATACCGATCAGAGAAACGGCCAGCGCCATGGTCAGGCCCAGCGCCAGCGCCACGGAAAACTCTTTGCCCCACAGGCGGAGCCAGTCCTTGAGTTCCACATCGCCCGTGGCCAGCGCTCGTACCATGAGCGTGGCCGACTGGGAGCCTGCATTACCCGCGCTGGCAATGATCAACGGCAGGAACATCACCAATGCAATTACGGCCTCGATGGCGTCTTCAAAGACCGCGATCGTCAGCGCGGAGATCAGGTTGACCAGCACCAGAATCATCAGCCAGCCGATGCGCTTGCGGTAAAGAAAACCTGGTTTGGCCTCGCGCACCGAGATATTCAGGCTGCCGGTGCCGCCGAGTTTCTGGAAGTCCTCGGTGGTTTCCAGTTCGGCGACGTCCATGATGTCGTCGACGGTCACGATGCCGAGCATCACGCCGTGCTTGTCGGTGACGGCCAGCGTGTTGATGTCGTAGCGCTGGATGACCTGAACCCCTTCCTCGCGGTCTGCCGATGCCTGGATCGAATAAAATTCCTCGGTCATCAGGGACTCGACCCTGGCGTCCTGGCGGGCGAGGATGAAATCCTTCAGCTTGACCGCATCGAGCAGACGGCCGCGTTCGTCGGTCACGAACACGAAGTTGATGGTTTCGCCGCGGTGGGCTTCGTGCCGGATATGGTCGAGCGCGCGCGCCACGGTCCATGAGGGCCGAACCGCGACGAATCGCGGGGTCATCAGACGGCCGATGGATTCCTCGGGGTAGCCGAGCAGCTTCAGCGATTGCTTGAGATCGTCGGGATTGAGGAGCTTGAGGAAGTTCTCCAGGTCTTCGGGTTCCAGACTTTCGAGAAAGGCGGTCCGGTCATCCGGCACCATCTGCCCCAATACCCGGCGCGCCTCGTTTTGCTCCAGGTTGTCAATGACTTCCCGCTGAAGGCCCGGCGAGAGATAGGAAAACGTGTCGGTCGAGCGCTCGGCGGGCAGCGCGCGGAGTAACTGAATCCGCTCCTCAGGATCGAGTTCGGACATGGCGTCGGCAATATCCTGCACTGCCATTTCTTCAAGCTTTTCAGCGACATCCCCTTCGCGATGCAGCCGCACCAGGGCGATCAGTTCAATGATTGCGCCTCTTTCTGCCATGAGTCTTCGCTCGCTGGGTCGTTGTTTCAATGGTTGCACAGTTCCCCGGAGTGGGTTCTCCAGGGCGCGATTTTCGTCGTCATTGCAGTGGTTGAACCACCTCGATACTGCCGAGCCACGGCAGATCCCCGGCGCTGGTGTCCAGTTGCCGGGTCAGCTGTTTCATGCGGGCAGACGGTTCGGACGAGTCGAGCCAGATTTCCACGTCGATCTGTCGCTCCAGATAATGCAGCTGCAGGCGCGTGATGCCCGGCCAGCAGGCGAGCCCGGACCAGCGCTCGATCAGGGCTTGTTCAACGTCCGGTCGCAGCGGCAGGCCGGGCAGGCGGCTGGGATCGCCCTCGCCCTGGTCGTCTTCGGGGTCGATATGGAAGGTGACGTCGCTGAGTGCCGGATAGGCCCGGCGTAGCCGGCGGCTGACTTCATTGCCGATTTCGTGGGCTTCCGACACGCTGATGCGTGGGGCCACCACCACGTGCAAGTCGACCATGGCATGCCCGGCGGACTGGCGGGTGCGCAGGTCGTGCACACCCTCAACCCCGGGCACGTCCAGCGCCACCAAGTGCATTTTTTCCTGCGCATCGGGCGGCAACGCTGTGTCGACCAGTTCGCGCGAGGAGTCCCACACCAGGCTCCAGCCCATCTTGCCGATCAGCAAGCCCACGATGACGGCCGCCACGGCATCCAGCCAGCCGGCGCCGAACTGTGCCCCGACCAGGGCCACCAGCACGACCGCGGTGGACAGCGCATCCGAGCGCGAGTGCCACGCGTTGCCTTCGAGCAGTTTGGATCGGGTCTGTCGGGCCACGCGCATGGTGTAGTGAAACAGCGCTTCCTTGCTGAGCAGGGCAATGACCGCGACCAGGATGGCGATCAGGCCGGGCGCCTCTATCCGCGTGCCGGTCAGCAAAGGCTGCAGGCTGGACCAGACGATGGCGCCGGCGGTGAAGATCAGCGTGCTGCCGAGCAGCAGCGTGGCCAGCGTCTCGATCCG
>SKIE01000230.1 GCA_007116585.1 Wenzhouxiangella sp.
CGCGGATGCTCTGGACGGGGTCCAGCCGGTCTTCGATGCCGACCTGGCGCGCGGTCCGCAGGGTCAGCATCATTACGCCGCGCACCCCGGTCGGTGACACTGCTTCCGGGTTCCAGTGCGACTCCTGGTACCCCACCGCGGCCAGCAGACGCCAGTCCAGCCCGGTCTCTTCGGCTGCGACCTCGAACCAGGGGCGAAGATCCGGCAGGCGGTCGCGAACCTGGCGCATGAACGTGAACGTGCCCACCGGCTCGTAGCCCTCCAGATGATCGTAATGGCGCTGGCGAATCTCGCTTAGGAGCCCGTTGCCGGCGGCCTGCTGGAAAAACTCGCGCATGGACTGGGTCAGCGAGTCGTCGTCGCGGCGGACTGTCGCCCAGGACAGGTCCTGCGATACGGGCAACTCGAACGCGGACCGCAGGGCAGGAAAGAACCGGCGATTGAGTTGGAATACGTTGGAGTCGATGATGGTATAGCCAATGGCCTCGTTGCTGACGGCATCCAGCAAGTCCTCCACGCTGGCCTCGGCGTCTTCGCGCCACACCACTCCCGGCGCGTGTTCGCGCAGCCACTCGCCGTAAACCGTTCCGGCGGGTATGACCAGTTCAGCGGAACTCAACTCATGGATCGACGGCGGTCGGCGCGTGCCGCGGCGGTAGACCAGCAGCGGCCGCACCGTTTCATAAACCGGGCCGAAGCGCAGGTTATCCATGCGTTCCGGCGAGCGGGTCAGATTGGCGGCGATGAAATCACCCTGGCCGCGCTCCAGCGCAGGGACCAGGCTGGCAATAGCGTCCACCGGGACGACCTCCAGCGGGACGCCGACGGTGGCCGCAAAATTCCAGGCCAGATCGTATTCGAAACCGGTTTCCCCATCGGGCCCGATGAAGTAGGTGCTGGCCCCGTTAAGTGTCAGCATGACCAGCGTGCCGCGCGCCTGGACCTGCTCGATCTGAGTCAGGCCTTGATTGCCCGACACGCCGAATACCAGCATGGCCAGTGCGATCAGCGCCCGACCCGGCCCGGGCCAGCGGGCTTTTCGCCTGGGCAGTTCAGGTTCAGGCGCGATGCGATGTGGAGGGATTGCCCCTGTCCCATGATTTGTTTGGACGGTTTGCAAGGGCGCTGCCCGTGAATCGGTCAGCCTTGAGTGTAGCCTTGATTTGTCGCCTTCGAATGCAGGATCCATGCGCTAAAATGACGAGCTTTTACTCACCAGGCGTCTGCTGTTCTCATGTCCGATGTTCCGGCTCCCATTCGTACCCGGTTTGCACCTTCTCCAACCGGGTTTTTGCACATCGGTGGCGCGCGCACCGCGCTGTTCTGCCTGCTCGCCGCGCGCTCAACCAACGGAGAGTTCGTGCTCCGGATCGAGGATACCGATCGTGAGCGTTCCACGCAGGCCTCGGTCCAGGCCATTTTGGACGGCATGGCCTGGCTGGGGCTGCACTATGACGAAGGGCCGCACTACCAGAGCGAGCGCATGGCGCGCTACCGCGAAGTCGCCGATCAGTTGCTCCAGGCTGGGCTGGCCTATCACTGCTACTGTTCGCGCGAGCGGCTCGACGAGTTGCGCGCCGCGGCCATGGCGGCCGGCGAAAAACCCCGTTATGACGGCCATTGCCGTGATCTTGAACAGCCGCCGTCCGGCGTCGAGCCGGTGCTTCGATTCCGTAATCCGCAGGACGGGACCGTGGTCTTCGAAGACCGCGTGCGCGGGCGCATTGAAGTCGCCAACAGCGAACTGGACGATCTTGTGATTCTGCGCGCCGATGGCACGCCAACCTACAACTTTGCGGTCGTGGTTGACGACCATGACATGGGCATCAATCTGGTGATTCGGGGCGATGACCATATCAACAACACCCCGCGTCAGATCAACCTGTACCGGGCGATGGGTGCTGAGCCGCCGCAGTTTGCCCATGTGCCGATGATCCTCGGCGACGACGGCCAGCGTCTGTCCAAGCGGCATGGCGCGGTCGGGGTGATGGCCTGGCGCGAGCAGGGTTATCTGCCGGATGCCATGGTCAATTACCTGGCCCGGCTCGGATGGTCGCATGGTGATCAGGAAGTGTTTTCGCGGTCCGAGCTGGAGGAATTGTTCAAGATCGAGGACGTCAACCGCAAACCGTCGCGGTTCGATACCGAGAAGCTGAAATGGCTGAATCAGCACTACCTGCGCGAGGGGCATCCTGAGCAGGTGCTGGCGGAGTTGAGCTGGCACATGGAGCGCGCCGGCCTCAACCCGGCCGCCGGCCCCGAGTTGTCCCAACTGCTGAGCGTGCAGGCCGAGCGCTTTGACAGCCTGGTCGATCTGGTGGAGCAGTCGCGTCCGTTTTATGCCGACTTCGATGACTTTGAACCGACCGCCGCGCGCAAGCACCTGCGGCCGGTGGCAGATACGCCGCTGCAGGCGGTGGCTGACCGGCTGTTGCAGGTTGAGGACTGGACGGCCGAGGTTTTGCAGGCGGCCTTGCAGCAGACGGCCGATGCGCTGGAGATGGGTTTTGGCAAGATCGGTATGCCGCTGCGCGTCGCCCTGATGGGCCATGGTCAGTCCCCTGCCATCAACCAGACGCTGTGGCTGGTGGGGCGCGAGCGTGCCCTGGCCAGAATCGGGCGGGCGCGGGAGTATATTGCCAAGCGTGTTGCCGAGGCTGGATAGTCCCTTGGCAACGAGTCTGGCTGCTACACTGGGAAACGATGAAGATGACGCAGGTGATTGGGCGAATTGAGCGGCAGTGTCGTGAGCAGGGCTTGCGGCTGACCGCGACCCGGCGCCGCGTGCTGGAACTGATTCTGGCCGCTGATGGCCCGGTCAAGGCCTACGATCTGCTCGATGAACTCAAGCGCGAAAGACCGGGTGCGGCACCACCGACGGTCTATCGGGCGCTGGACTTCCTGCTTGAAAATCACTTCATCCACCGGCTCGAAACTCTTAACGCGTTTGTCAGCTGCATTCATCCGGAACACCAGCATCAGGGCCAGTTCCTGATCTGCGAGCGCTGTCAGACCGTGACTGAGGTTCACGACCGTGGCCTGGTAGCTGCGCTGGACGACGCCGCCCGCGAACACGGATTCATCTCGCGCCACCAGGTGCTGGAAATCTACGGGCGCTGTCGGGCTTGCGCAGACGCTGACTGACGGACGGGCGCATGTCCCGACGCGAGCGGCTCTATCA
>SKIE01000006.1 GCA_007116585.1 Wenzhouxiangella sp.
GAGAAGATGAACCAGATCATCCCCTGCCGGAAAGATGCGTCGACCGCGCTGTTGTAGAGGTTGGCACGTGATTCGCGAATGACTTCGGCAAACCAGCCGAAGATCATCGCAAGGATGATGGCCGTCCCGATCGCAAAGAACCAGGGGCCGGTTGATCCCTGGTTGAGCCAGTTCGCGGCCCCGACCGCAAAGATGAACATGCCGACCGAGCCAACAATCGGCCACTTGGCCGTCGGTGGAACAAAGTAGCTGCCCTGTGCCATCAGATTTGAGACTCCCTGATTGTTCTGGTTGTGGCCGTTTTAGCGGTGACGATGTTAGTTGACCGCAGCGAGTACCGCCGTGGCTTCGTCATTTTTGTAAATAATATAAGAAAGGGTCACCAGACTGGTACCGCTAGGCAGGTTGGGATCGACAATGAACCGAACCGGCATGTCACGGGACTCGCCCGGACCCAGCAACTGCTCGGTAAAGCAGAAACACTCGGTCTTGTTGAAGAACAGGGAGGCGCGTCCCGGAGACACGCTGGGTACAGCCTGCGCGACGACCGGATACTCGGATCGGTTGTAGGCCACGTACATGGTTTCGTAAAGCTTGCCGGGGTGAACCTCCATCATGCGTTCGGTCGGCTCGAAGCGCCACGGCAGCGCCGAGTTGACGGTTGCGTCAAAGTGTACGGTCACGGTTCGAGACAGATCTGGTTCGGCGCTCAAGATCTCGACCTCGGCCGCCTCACCCGTCCTCCCGCCAATGCCGGTGATTTCGCAGAACTTGTCGTACAGCGGTACGAGGAGGTAGCCGAACCCGAACATGCCAACGGCAAGAAGGGTCAGGAACCCAGCGGTTTTGAGCGGCTTGCGGGTTGTTTCACTCATGCAAAATAATTGAAGGCAGCGCGGCCGATAAAAAAGAGATAAATCACGAGCACGACGACGGCCAGCACCAGGGCGGTGCGGACGATGCCGCGCCGCCGGTCCTTGTGAATCTGGGTCTTGGGCTCTCCGAGTCGCACGAGATCAAGTCAGCTTGTCGCGATGGACGGCGACATTGTCTTCGACCAGCGGCGGCGTGTCGAAGGTATGCAGCGGGGCCGGAGAGGGGACCGTCCATTCCAGACCGCGCGCGCCTTCCCACACCTGGGCGGTCGCCTTTTCGCCGCCGCGGGCGCACTTCCAGATGATGTAGGCGAACAACAGCTGGCCGAAGCCGAACATGAAACCGCCGATGGAGGAGATCATGTTGAACTCGGCGAACTGGACCGAATAGTCGGGAATACGGCGCGGCATGCCTGCCAGGCCAAGATAGTGCTGCGGGAAGAACAGCACGTTGACCCAGATCGTCGACCACCAGAAGTGAATCTTGCCCAGCTTCTCGTCATACATGTATCCGGTCCACTTGGGCAGCCAGTAGTACACGGCGGCCATGATGGCATATACGGCGCCGGTCACAAGAACGTAGTGAAAGTGGGCTACCACGAAGTAGCTGTCGTGGTACTGGAAGTTGGCCGGCACGATGGCCAGCATCACGCCCGACAACCCCCCGATGGTGAACAGCACGACGAAGCCCAGGGCAAACAACATCGGCGTTTCGAAGCTCATTGAGCCACGCCACATGGTGGCAATCCAGTTGAAGATCTTGATCCCGGTCGGCACTGCGATGACCATCGTCGCGTACATGAAAAACAGCATGGCCCCGAGCGGCATGCCGACCGTGAACATGTGGTGGGCCCACACGATGAAGGAGAGAAATGCAATCGATGCGGTGGCGTAAACCATTGAGGTGTATCCGAACAGCGGCTTGCGCGAAAACGTGGGGATGATCTCCGAGACGATGCCGAAGGCCGGCAGGATCATGATGTAGACCTCGGGATGGCCGAAGAACCAGAAAATATGCTGGTACAGCACCGGGTCACCGCCACCGGCGGCATCAAAGAAGCTGGTGCCGAAGAAGCGGTCGGTCAGAAGCATGGTCACGGCACCGGCCAGTACGGGCATGACCGCGATCAGCAGGAACGCCGTGATCAGCCACGTCCAGACGAACATCGGCATGCGCAGCAAGGTCATGCCGGGGGCGCGCATGTTGAGAATCGTGGCGATGATGTTGATCGCGCCCATGATGGATGAGATACCCATCAGGTGAATGGCAAGGATGATGAAGGCCAGGCTGTTGCCGCCCTGCAGCGACAGCGGCGGATACAGCGTCCAGCCTGATGACGGAGCACCGGAGGGCATGAACAGGGTGGCCAGAAGCAGAGAGAATGCGAACGGCAGAATCCAGAACGACCAGTTGTTCATGCGCGGCAAGGCCATGTCGGGTGCGCCGATCATCATCGGCACCATCCAGTTGGCCAGGCCAACGAATGCAGGCATGACCGCGCCGAAAATCATCACCAGCGCGTGCATGGTCGTCATCTGGTTGAAAAACTCCGGATTGACCAGCTGCAGACCGGGGGCGAACAGTTCCGCGCGGATGACCAGCGCCATCGCCCCGCCGACAAAGAACATCACCAGGGAGAACAGCAGGTACAGCGTGCCGAGTTCCTTGTGGTTGGTGGAAAACAGCCAGCGCGCGAGACCTGTGGGGTGGTCGCCGTGATGATGATCGTGAGAATCGTCGTGATGCGTGCTTGCAGAAGACATGCTTGGTTCCTGTGCTTGAATTTCTATCGCCGATGCTTGTTGACGTCGGGGCTATCGATGCAATCAGCCCCGATCAAGATCGGCCACGGTTGAAGGCTGAATGACTTCACCCTGTTCATCAGACCAGGCATTGCGGGCAAACGTCAGGGCTGCCGCAATGTCCTGGGGCTGCAGACGCTCCCGGAAGCCGGTCATGGCGGTGCCTTCGCGACCGTTCATGACGGTATAGAGATGGGTTTCGAGGTCACCGGTGGGGACACCCTCGCGCACCAGGGCAGGGAAGGCGGGTTCGATGCCCGAACCGTCCGCCTGATGACAGGACGCACACTGCGCCTGGTAGATGCGAGAGCCGTGGTTCATCAATTCCTCCCGCGTCCACAGGCGGGCCGCGTCGTGGGCCGCATCCGCCAGCTCCTGGCGTTGCCCGGCAACCCATTCCGCAAAGGCCTCGCGCGAGACCGCTTCGACGACAATGGGCATGAAGCCGTGGTCAGCCCCGCACAATTCGGCGCACTGGCCGCGATAGACGCCTTCGTCCTCGATCAGGGTCCAGGCTTCATTGATCATGCCGGGAATGGCGTCGCGCTTCCAGCCCAGGTCCGGCACCCACCACGAATGGATCACGTCATCGGCCGTCAGCAGAAAGCGGATCCGGGTGTCAACCGGTACCACCAAACGGTTGTCGACCTCCAGCAGGTAATTCTCGACGTCACGCGGGTTGATGCCTGACCCGAGCTGGCGCGCGCGGTTGCTTTCACGATCCAGCGCGGAGAAGAAGCTGATGTCGTCTTCGATGTACTCGTACTTCCACAGCCACTGATAGCCGGTGATCTTGATGTTCATTTCGGCACCGGCCGTGTTCTCCATGTCGATCAGCACCCGGGTGGCGGGCACGGCCATCACGACCAGGATCAGCACCGGTATGGCGGTCCAGATGATTTCAGCCTTGGTCGAGTGGGAAAACCTGGCCGCCTGATAGCCCTTGGAGCGCCGATGAAGCACAATCGAGGTAAACATGGCGGTAAAGACCAGCACCCCGATGACCGTCACGATGCCCAGCACGATGTTGTGCAGCTGGTAGACGTCCTGCGCGTAGGCCGTTACACCACGGGGCATGTTATCCCCTACGGCGAACACGCCCCAGGTGATCACACTGATGACCGCCAGAACGGCAATCGCCACGATCAGTTCGTTGGTTCTTTTCATCCTCAAACTACCTGCTTGTCGATTTTTCAGCCGCGCCAGGCACTGTGCGGGCGCAACGCATGATTGAGCATCTCGGCCAGCTGGGCGCGCTCGTTGACCGGCAGGAAAGCGCCAATCTCCTGGCGACGACCCTGGCTGACAATGAAGACTCTGACTTCCGAGAACCGTCCTTCTTCGGTCTGGACGCGCGACCAGGCAACCGGCCATTCGGTCTTCCGCTGCTGTCCTGCGCGGTAGTGCCGCACGACCAGTTTATCGTCCGCGATCTGCAGTTCTTCCCGGGCCCAGTTGCCGCGCCAGGCGCTGCGGAAGCACAGACCGACGACCAGCAGGTGTAAAACGGCAGCGAGAAGGATGGGCCACAGCCCCATCATGACCGGCCAGGCCACGACGAGCAAGCAGAGCACGCAGATGCCGCCGAAGACCGCCATCAACCGATCCAACGACATGGAGAGGTTGGATTTCGCCTCGATGACGACATTTTCCCTTTCGGATTCAGTCGGTTGCAGAGCGATCATGGCCGGTCAGAAGGCGGTTCCGGAATCACGAGACGCGTATTGTAGCCGAGGCCGGAGTTTCCGGCTACGCGTTTTGTTCATGTTCGTCGTTGACCCAGATCAAAAAAAGTGAAGTTCACTTGCGCATCGGACCGTAGCGGACGCGTCGTGCAAGTGCCCCTGCGTTACACTGCGAGGCTTCGAATTATCTCAATCCAAGCAATGTTCATCAGAGCAAACGCTGACACACCCGATCAGGTGACCGAGGCACTTGACGCAGCCTGGTCCCTCGATGAAGCTGAACATGTTGCCCGCTTGCTGAGCCAGACAGGGCTTGATCTGTCGGCCCGTGAACACATTTACCGGGAGGCCGTGAGCCTGGTCGAGCGCGTGCGGGAGCGCAGCCGTGATGCAGGCGCCATGGAAGCGTTCATGCGTGAATATGACCTGTCGTCCGAAGAAGGCGTGGTGCTCATGTGCCTGGCTGAGGCGCTGTTGCGCATTCCGGATGCCGAAACCGCAGAGAAACTGATCTCCGACAAGCTTTCCGACGCCGACTGGGAGTCTCACCTGGGCAAAAGCGGTTCGCTGTTCGTCAACGCCTCGACCTGGGGCCTGATGCTGACCGGGCGCCTGGTCAAGGTTCGCGAATCGACCGAAAGGAACCTGAGCTCGACCCTGGCCAGGATCGCCAACCGGTCGGGTGAGCCGGTGGTCCGCCTGGCCATCCGCCAGGCCATGCGCATCATGGGCCATCAATACGTGATGGGGCGCTCGATCGAGGCGGCGCTGGCGCGCTCGGCGCGGCGTGCCAACCGCATGTTCCGCTACTCTTTTGACATGCTCGGCGAGGCGGCGCTGACGGCGGCCGATGCGGAGCGCTATCGCAGCGCTTATGAACAGGCGATTCGCGCCATCGGGTCGACCACCGATGAAGGCACCGACGTCTTCGAGTTGCCCAGCATCTCGGTCAAGCTCTCAGCCCTCCATCCGCGCTATGAGCATGCCCGCGCCGATCAGGTGCTGGAAGAAATGGTGCCCTCACTGCTGGGTCTGGCGCGGCTGGCACGTCAACAGGGGATCGCGCTGACGGTTGACGCCGAGGAGTCAGAGCGGCTGCAGTTGTCCCTGCAGGTCTTTGAGCGTGTCCTTGCAGACCGTGAACTGGCAGGGTGGGACGGCTTTGGCCTGGCCCTGCAGGCCTACCAGAAGCGGGCCTGGGCGGCGATTGACTGGCTGGCTGACCGCGCCCGTCGCTGCAACCACCGGATTCCGGTGCGCCTGGTCAAGGGCGCGTACTGGGACACCGAAATCAAGCACGCCCAGATCGAAGGGCTGGCGGACTACCCGGTATTCAGCCGCAAGTGCAACACCGACCTTTCTTACCTGGCCTGCGTACGCAAGCTGCTGGCGGCACCCGACTGCTTTTACCCGCAGTTTGCGACCCACAATGCCCACACCATCGTGGCCATCGCCGAAATGGCCGGCGAGCGGCGCGACTTCGAATACCAGCGACTGCACGGCATGGGTCAGGAACTGTATGCCGAGGTCATGGAGCATGCCGATTTCAACGGGGCCTGCCGGGTCTATGCGCCGGTCGGAGACCACAAGGACCTGCTGCCCTACCTGGTGCGCCGACTGCTGGAGAACGGGGCCAACACTTCTTTTGTCAATCGCATCGTGGACGAAAAGCTGCCGCCGGAGCAGGTGGTTGATGACCCGATCAGCCAGGTTGAAGCGCTGACCGAGATCCGTCACCCCAAGATTCCGCTGCCGATCGATCTCTACGGCGACCATCGGCGCAATTCGCGCGGGATCAATTTTGCCCATGAGCAGGCTTTGGGTGAACTGCGCGAGCAGATGGAATCCGTTGGTCTGGCGCAGTGGAATTTTTGGCCGGCCGGGCAGGGTGAGCCGGCCCAGCGGTTTTCACCGGCCGACCGGTCTGACTGCGTTGGCGGCCTGCGCTGGTCGAGCGCCGATGATGCGAGCCAAGCCGTTGGGCGGGCCGCTGCCGCGCAACCAGCCTGGGATCAGGCCGGTGCCCAACGACGGGCCGAAATGATCGAACGCTTTGCAGATGCACTGGAGGCCCACCGGGCCGAGATGATGGCGCTGTGCGCGCGGGAAGCCGGCAAGACCCTGCTCGACGGCATTGCCGAGGTCCGCGAAGCAGTCGATTTCTGTCGCTACTACGCCCGCATCGCACGCGACCAGTTCGCTGACCCGACCGCTTTGCCCGGACCAACCGGTGAATCCAACGAGTTGCGTCTTCACGGTCGCGGTGTGTTCGTGTGTATCAGCCCGTGGAATTTCCCGCTCGCCATTTTTTCCGGCCAGATTGTTGCGGCGCTGGTCACCGGCAACGCGGTGGTGGCCAAACCGGCCGAGCAAACGCCGCTGATCGCCCTGCGCGCGGTGGAGTTGTTGCACGAGGCCGGCGTGCCGCGCGATGCGCTGATTTGCCTGCCGGGCGATGGCGCGGTGGGCGCGGCCCTGACCCGGGACCCGCGCATTGCCGGAGTGGCATTCACCGGCTCGACCGACACCGCGCGCCTGATCAACCGGACCCTGGCCGACCGTGAAGGCCCGATCGTGCCGCTGATCGCCGAGACCGGCGGCCAGAACGCCATGATTGTTGACTCATCGGCGCTGCCCGAGCAGGTTGTCCGGGACGTGATCAGCTCGGCATTTCACAGCGCCGGCCAGCGCTGTTCAGCTCTGCGGGTGCTGTGCCTGCAGCGTGAGATTGCCGACCGGGTGCTGACCATGCTCAGCGGCGCGATGCAAGAGCTTAAGGTGGGGGCCCCCGGCCTGTTGGCCACCGATGTCGGACCGGTCATCGACCAGGGCCAGCTTGACGGGTTGAAATCCCACGTGGCGCGGATGGAGCGTGAGGCGCGCCCGGTGGCGCGAGCACCGCTGCCGGAGGAGCGCGCCGATGGGTTCTGGTTTGCCCCCTGCGCGTTCGAGATCGACAGCCTTGATCGTCTCGAGGGCGAGGTCTTCGGCCCGGTGCTGCACGTGCTGCGCTATCGGGCGCGTGACCTAGACAGCCTGCTTGAGGAGATCAACGCGATGGGCTACGGCCTGACGCTGGGCGTGCACAGTCGCATCGACCGGGTCCAGCAATACGTGACCGACCGGGTCAGGGTCGGTAACGCCTATGTCAACCGCAACATGACCGGTGCCGTGGTCGGCGTCCAGCCGTTCGGCGGCGAGGGCTTGTCTGGCACCGGCCCCAAGGCGGGCGGGCCGCACTACCTGTACCGTTTTGCCACCGAGCGCACGCGCACCATCAATACCGCGGCCGTGGGCGGCAACGCTTCCCTGCTGGCGTTGTCCGACTAGCCATGTATGAGCAATATTTCGGCCTGAGCGAACGACCATTTGCGATCACGCCGAATCCGCGCTTTGTCTTTCTGAGTCAGCGCCACCAGGACGCGCTGGCCCACTTGCTGTACGGGGTCGGCACCGGGGGTAGCGGCGGTTTTGTTCAGCTAACCGGCGAGGTCGGTACCGGCAAGACCACCTTGTGCCGGCTGGTGCTGGAGCAAGTGCCGGAAAACACGCGCGTCGCGCTGATCCTGAATCCGATGCTGAGCCCGCCGGAACTGCTGCGGGCAATCTGTGCCGAACTTGAGGTCGATGTCAGCGCGGCCGGCGACAGCATGCAGGCGCTGCTCGACGCACTCAACCGCTACCTGCTGGCGCGCCATGCCGAGGGCGAGCGGGTGGTGCTGATCATTGACGAAGCGCAGAACATGAGCCGCCAGGGACTGGAACAGATCCGGCTGCTGACCAACCTGGAGACGGCGACCGACAAGCTGCTGCAGATCCTGCTGCTTGGCCAGCCCGAACTGCGTGACCTGCTGGGCCGCCCGGAGCTGCGCCAGTTGGCCCAGCGCATCACCGCCCGCTATCATCTCGACCCTCTCAATGAGGAAGAGACCGAAGCGTATGTCAGGCATCGGCTGGAAGTGGCCGGCGCGGCGCGCTGCCCATTTAACCGTGACGGCATGAAGGCCCTCTACCGGGTCTCGGAGGGCGTGCCCCGGCTGATCAATATCATCGCCGACCGCGCCCTGCTGGCGGCTTATGCCAGCGAGCAGGAGCGCATTGATGCCAGGCTGGTTCGATCGGCCGCGGCCGAAGTCACCGGTGAGCAGGACGCTGCCGGTCACGGTGGATGGCTGCGCGGTGCCGTGGCCGGACTGGCGGTTGCGCTGGTCCTGGCATCCGGGGCCTGGATCAGCTGGACGCTCACCCGTACGGCGCCGACGATGGCCGAGAGCAGCCCGCGCCCGGCCTGGCAGAGCGTGATTGCAGACGCGACTCCGGAATCGGCCTGGCTGGAAATGGCGGCTGCCTGGCCGGGCTTGGACCGCTTTGCCGTCAGCGCTGCGTGTGAGGGGCCTGAAACCGTGGTCGATGGCGTGGCCTGTCTGTCGCTGCGCGGCAACTGGGCCTACATCGGCCAGATTGGATTGCCCGTGATCCTGCGCCTGAGCGCCAACGGGGCAGACTCGGAGCGCCACGTGCTCATGACCGGCCTGCTCAACGATCAGGTGGTGCTTCGCCATCAGGGCCAGGAGATCCAGGTGCCCGCGGGGCAGCTCGACCGGCGCTGGCTGGGAGATTTCCGGGTCGTGTGGCCCGATGACGGACTGATCCTGCGCCAGGGCCAGTCCGGTGCCACGGTGGCGCGGATGAAGGAACTGGCCGCATCCAGCGCGTCGCCGCGCTGGGACGGCGCGCTGGATGACCGTTATGATGAAGGGTTTGCACGCTGGGTCGAATTATTTCAGCGCCGGCATGGCCTCGACGATGACGGAATGATTGGCCCGGTGACCCGGCTGTTCCTGAAAGCGCCCCATCTGGATGGCCCGGAACTGTTGCTTGCTACCGCTGGAGAGTAGTCAAAGACGTGTCCTACATCCTCGACGCCTTGCGCAAGTCCGAAAAGCAGCGCCGCCTGGGGCAATCGCCAGACCTGGGCTCGGCGCCTCCGCCGTCGGCCAGCCGACGCAAGTCACCATCCGGCCGCCTGGTCGTGTTCGGTGCTGCTGCAGTGATCGTGGCAGCGCTTGGTGCCGGATGGTTCTGGTGGTCGGGCAGCGAGTCTCCTACAGATGTCATGCCCACACCCGTGGTTGACCATGTGCCAGAGCCTGAACCCGAGCGGTCGGCGCCGGTGGAGGATCCGCCGGCCCGGGCCGCTCCGGTTGAGGCAGACAGCGGCGGGGACCGGGGCAGACGTGCGGTGGTTGATCGTCGCTCACCAACCCGGACACCGCCGGCGGCCCGGGTTTCCAGACCCGCACCGGAGCGACCGGGCGAAGTCGAAACGCCGCGCCCCGTCGTGCCCGAGGGTGAGCGCGAAAGGCTGGTCGAGAGCATCGAGGAGGCCGAGCGCCTGGTCGCCCGGGAACTGGCCGAGCGCGGCGCCGAAGACGATGGACCGGCCGTTGCGGCCGATCCTGAGTCGCCGCCCTCGCCCGAGAGCGAGGCATTAGCCAGTAGCGAGCCTACGGAAGAGCCGGTCACGTCATGGCAGCCGGAGCGGGTCGACTATCTCGAAGCCTGGGAACTGCCGCTGGACGTGCGTCGCGAGATGCCGGAGCTGAGCCTGAGCATCCACGTTTTCAGCGCTGATCCAGAGCAGCGTTTCGTGTTGATCAACGGCGAGCGGCGTCTGGAGGGCGACGCGCTGGGCTCCGGCGCGAGGCTGGCCGAGGTCAGCCGCCTGGGCGCGGTCATCGAGTTTCAGGACTATCGTTTTCTGCTGCGGCCGTAATGGCGCTCTATTCGACTCGCGCGATGTCGAGAGGGGCCTGGATCTGGCCGTGGTCACTGAGCATTCTGTCGCTGGCCATGGCCGTGGTCAGCGCCGCCTATCTCACCGGTCAGCTCGGTCGATTCGAACACGCGTTGGCTTTTTTCAGTTTCCGGCCCGATGCTGTCATCGGTCAGCTGATTGAGCCCTACAGCATCGAATCGCTGTGGATATTGAGCGGCCTGCTGTCGGCGCTGCTGCTGCACGTGGACTGGATCCACCTGCTGGGCAACCTGGCCTATTTCTGGGCTTTCGGCGTCAGCGTGGAAAAGGCCGTCGGACATGTGCGGTTCCTGATCCTGTTCCTGGTCCTTGGCGGGCTGGCGAATCTGTATACGGCCTGGCACCTGCACGGCGTGCAGAATCTGCCTGTCATCGGGGCCAGCGGCGGGGTCTCGGCGATCATCGGGGTGTACCTGGGTCTTTTCCCGCGCCGCCGCATGGGGTTATGGCTGCCGCTGGGTTTGTATTTGCAGTTTGCCCGGGTGCCGGCGGTGCTGGTCATCGGGTCGTGGTTTACCCTGCAGTTGCTCTACAGCGTGTTCGGCCCCACCTCTCACCAGGTCGCCTGGTCGGCACACCTGGCTGGCTTCGGTATCGGAGTTACGGCAGCAGTGCTGCTGCGGCTTTTGCCGGGCCCCCTCAATCTTGAATATCGGGATGAATAACCGGACGAGTATGTACAAGGTCATCTTTCACAACCAGAACAAGGTCTACGAGCTGTATTGCCAGAAAGTCAGTGGCAGCGAACTCGCCTATGGCTTTGTGGAGATCAGCGAACTGGTATTCGATGTGGATGAGTCGATCGTAATCGACCCCACCGAAGAGCGCCTGCGCGAAGAGTTTGCCGACGTGGACGGGTTGCACCTGCCGATGCATGCCGTCATCCGGATCGAGCGGGTCAGCAAGCGCGGCACCTGCGTGATCCGCGACAGTCATTCCGGCGAGAAAGTCACGCCACTGCCGCTGGACGGGCCGCGGCGCAAGCGCTGATGGCTCGCACTCCCATGAAGTCTGGCTGAGCCCTGGCCGGTGTGCTAAGGTTCGCGGCTGTCGAAGCCGTCGGGATTCTCGCCATGTGGTTGACTCGTTCTGTATTCGTTTTTTCGGTCGTAGGCGCCATGATTGTGTCAACGGCAGTGTCGGCTTCGCCACAGGATGAATTCTGGGAAGCGCTGAGCACTTTGTGCGGACAGGCACACCCTGGTGAGATGACCGGTTTCGCCCGGCCGGGCGACGATGGCTGGCTGGACCGCGAAGTGACCATGCACGTGCGCGAGTGCAGCGAGGCCGAAATCCGCATTCCGCTCCACGTGGGAGAGAATCGATCCCGGACCTGGATTCTGACCCGCATTCCGGGCGGCGGCCTGCGCTTGAAGCATGATCACCGGCATGAAGACGGCAGCGAAGAGGTCGTGACCTGGTATGGCGGGCACACCACTGATCCGGGGCGCGCCTGGCGCCAGACCTTTCCGGTTGATGACTACTCCAGCGCCCTGTTTCTGGGGAACGGACTTGATGATTCGGTGGACAACTTCTGGTCAA
>SKIE01000182.1 GCA_007116585.1 Wenzhouxiangella sp.
CGTGAGCTGATCACCGCCGACAGCCTGCGCAATGCCGCCACCGTGGTCACCGCCACCGCCGGTTCGACCAACGCCGTGCTGCACCTGCTGGCCATTGCCCGCGAGGCCGGGGTGGACTTCCACATCGACGAATTCGACACCATTGCCCGCAACCCCCCCGTCATCACCGACCTGAAACCCGGCGGCCGCTTCATGGCGCCCGACCTGTTCGCCGCCGGCGGTACCGCCCTGGTGGTGGCTGAACTGGCCCGGGCCGGCAAGCTGGTTGATGCGGCCACCTGCACTGGCCGGAACCTGCTGGCCGAGGTCGAGGGCGTGACCGCCACGCCGGGCCAGCAGGTGGTGCGCCCGGTCGCCGAGCCGATCAAGCCGCGCGGCGGCTTCGGCATTCTGTACGGCAACCTGGCCCCGCAGGGCTGCGTGATCAAGCTGGCCGGCCACGGTCGGCTGCAGCACACAGGCCCGGCGCGCGTGTTTGACGGCGAAGAGGCCGCGTTCGAAGCCGTCCAGGCCGGCCGCATCCACGCCGGCGACGTGGTCGTGATCCGCTATGAAGGCCCGCGCGGCGGCCCGGGCATGCGCGAAATGCTGGCCGTGACCGCCGCCCTGGTCGGCCAGGGCCTGAGCGAATCGGTGGCCCTGGTCACTGACGGCCGTTTCAGCGGCGCGACCTACGGTTTCATGGTCGGCCACGTCAGCCCCGAAGCCGCCGACGGCGGCCCGCTGGCGCTGCTTGCCGACGGCGACACCATCACCATCGACGTCGACGCCCAGACCCTGAACACCGACGCCGACCTGGCCGCGCGCCGGGTCGACTGGCGCGCGCCGCCGCCGGCCGCCACCCGCGGCGTTTATGCCCGCTACATCGACCAGGTCTCCAGCGCCTCCAAGGGCGCGGTGACCGGATTCCCTTTCGATCGCTGAATCCCACTGACCTTCAAGAAACCAACGGAGCCTGACCCCATCATGAAAATCTGGACCGAAGCCGACCACCAACGCAACGCCCTGTCGGGCAAGACCATCGCCGTGATCGGCTATGGCAGCCAGGGCAGGGCACACGCCCGCAACCTGCACGATTCCGGCCATGAGGTCATCGTCGGCGCGCGCCGCGACGGCGGCAGCTGGCACAAGGCCCAAGCCGACGGTCTGCGCGTGGCCGAGCCGGCCGAAGCTGCCGCCAGCGCCGATCTGATCGCGCTGCTCACCCCCGACATGGCCCAGCCGCAGGTCTATGGCCAGATCGAATCCTCGATCAAGCCCGGCGCGGCCCTGCTGTTCGCCCATGGCTTCAATATCCATTTCGGCAGCATTCAGCCGCGCTCGGATATCGACGTGATCATGGTCGCGCCCAAGGGCCCGGGCGATCTGGTCCGGCGCCAGTACGAGGAAGGCCGCGGCGTGCCCTGCCTGCGCGCCATTGCCCAGGACCACACCGGCCAGGCCGGCGACAAGGCCCTGTCCTATGCTCACGGCATCGGCGGCACGCGTGGCGGGGTCATCGACACCAGCTTCCAGGAAGAAACCGAAACCGATCTGTTCGGTGAACAGGTGGTCCTGTGCGGCGGCACGGCCGAGCTGGTCATCCGCGGCTTCGAAACTCTGGTCGAGGCCGGCTACCAGCCGGAAGTGGCCTATTTCGAGTGCCTGCACGAGCTCAAGCTGATCGTCGATCTGCTGCACGAAGGCGGCATGGCCAAGATGTATGAGTTCATCTCCGACACCGCCGCCTACGGCGACCTGACCCGCGGCCCGCGAATCATTGACGAGGGCGCGCGGGCGCGCATGCGCGAAGTGCTGGCCGAAATCCAGAAAGGCGAGTTCGCGCGCGACTGGATTCTGGAAAACCAGGCCGGCCTGCCGCACCACCGCGCCCTGATGCGCCACCGCACCGAGCACGAGATCGAGCGGGTCGGCAAGGCCCTGCGCGGTCGCATGAGCTGGCTGCAGCCGAAAGCCCGGACGGGCGACGACAACAACGCCGACAAAGCGGCTTGACCGTCAAGGAGACAGCTCCCATGAGCATGGCCCAGACTGAAGCGCCAACCGCCGCCGTCGATCAGGCATCCGCCGAGATTTCCGGCGCCCACCTGTTCGTGCGCAGCCTGCGCGAGCTGGGGGTGGACACCGTGTTCGGCTACCCCGGCGGCGCGATCATGCCGATCTACGACGCGCTGCCCAACTCCGGCATCACCCACATCCTGACCCGGCATGAGCAGGGCGCGGCCCTGGCCGCCGACGGCTACGCCCGCGTCAGCGGCCGGGCCGGCGTGTGCATGGCCACCTCGGGGCCGGGCGCGACCAACCTGGTGACCGGGCTGGCCAACAGCTTCATGGACTCGGTGCCGGTGGTGGCCATCACCGGCCAGGTCGCAACCCCGCTGATGGGCACCGATGCCTTCCAGGAAGTCGACGTGTTCGGCATCACCCTGCCCATCGTCAAGCACAGCTACATCATCCGCAACACCGAAGACATCCCGCGGGTGCTGGCCGAGGCCTTCCACATCGCCACCAGCGGCCGCCCCGGGCCGGTGCTGGTCGACATCCCCAAGGATGTCACGGTGCGCAAGGTTGCCGACAGCATCGAGCTGCCGCGGCACACGCCGCCCGCGGCCCTGCCGGCACCGGGCGTCGACCTGGCCGCCGAAGCCATGGCCACGGCGCTGCGGCCGCTGTTCTACATCGGCGGCGGGGTCGAGATTGCCCAGACCGAGCACGCCATGCGCACGCTGGTCGAAAAAACCGGTTTTCCCTTCGTCAGCACGCTCAAAGCGCTGGGCTCGGTGCCCACCGACCATCCGAAGTTCATGGGCATGCTCGGCATGCACGGCAAGAAAGCCGCCAACCTGGCCATCCAGGAATCCGACCTGCTGATCGTGTGCGGCGCGCGCTTTGACGACCGCGCCACCGGCAAGCTCGAGGAATTCGCGCCCAACGCCCGTGTGATCCACATGGACGGCGACCCGGCCGAGATCAGCAAGCTCAGGCGCGCCGACATTGCCCTGCCGGGCGATCTGCACGCCAACCTGACCGCGCTGACCGACCACTACAGCCAGACCGACCCGAAGTCCATACACCCGTGGCTGGATCGTTGCCGCGAACTGTGCCGCAAGCATCGCTGGGACTACAACGCCCCCGGCGACAAGATTTACGCGCCCAAGCTGCTCAAG
>SKIE01000280.1 GCA_007116585.1 Wenzhouxiangella sp.
TCCACGCCGGGCGACCTGCTGCTGTGGGACCTGGCCAGCGGCAGCGCCGAGGTGCTTTGGGCGGCCAACCTGGCCGGGCTTGATCCCGAGCGCCTGGTCGCGCCGGAGTCGGTCCGCATGGACGCACGCGACGGCGTGACGCTGCAAGGCCTGCTCTACCTGCCGCGCGAATACGCGCGCCTGGACGACGGCCCGCCACCGGTAGTGTTCGACGTTCACGGCGGGCCGACCGCGCAGTCGGTGGTCAATTTCAACGGCGCCATGCAGTACCTGCTCGGCCAGGGCATTGCCGTGTTCCGGCCGAACATCCGCGGATCGACCGGCTTCGGCCATACCTACGTCACGCTGGATGATCAGGAACGCCGGCTGGACAGCATCCGCGACCTGGTCGACATGCTGGACTTCTTCCGCGAAGACGGGCGGGTTGATGCCGACCGGGCCATCGTGCGCGGCGGCTCCTACGGCGGCTATGCGGTCAACGCGGTGCTGGCCAACCACCCCGGGCACTTCATTGCCGGCGTGTCGCTGTTCGGCGTGGCCGACTGGGTGACCGCGCTGGAAGTGGCCTCGCCTGCGCTGAAAGCATCGGACATCATCGAGTACGGCGACATCCGCGAGGAACGCTGGCAGGAGTTCTACACGACCTATTCGCCGATCCGCCAGGCCGACCAGATCAACGTGCCGGTGCTGTATTCCCACGGGGTCAACGACCGCCGCGTCGAGATTTACGAGACCGAAGTGATGGTGCGCACCCTGCGCGAAAACGGCATCGACGCCCCCTACATCCGCTTCCGCGACGAAGGCCACGGCTGGCGCCGGCTGTCGAACCGCCTGTTCTACCACCGCCGTGAGGCCGAGTTCCTGCTCGAGCAGTTCGGCCTGGCCGAGCCTGAGGAGTGATCTCAGCCGGCCGCAGTCTCTGGTGGCGATGGATCAGCTTCGGGCTGGTCCTGCTGCTGGCGGCGGGCTGTAGCCGCGACGAGCCACCGCCGGACGCGCTGATTGATGTCGCAGACCCGCTGGTCGGGGTCTGGCAGGGTGATCTCGACAGCATGCTGGAGCGCCGTCAGATCCGGGTGCTGGTGCCCTACAGCCGGACCTTCTTTTTCATCGACGAGACCGGCAGCCAGCGCGGCCTGTCGCACTCGTTCATGGAAGCGTTTGAGAATTTCCTCAACGAGCGCCTCGGCAGCGGGCATTTGCGCGTGCGCGTGGTCTACGTACCGGTCACCCGCGATCGGCTGATCCCCTGGCTGCTGGAGGGGCGCGGCGATGTGATCGCTGCCAATCTGACCGTCACCGACAGCCGCTCGGAACTCGTGGCGTTCACCGAACCGCTGGCTCGGAACGTGCGCGAAGTGCTCATATCCGGCCCGGGGGCCGAGCCGATTTCCGAGCTGGACGAACTGGCCGGTCGGCAGGTGTTCGTCCGCCCCCAGTCCAGCTTTTATGAAAGCCTGACCGAACTCAACCAGGAGTTTCGGTCGCGCAGGCTGCCCGCCGTGGAGCTGGAACCAGCCCCGGCGCATTTCGAAGTGGGCGACGTGCTCGAAATGGTGAATGCCGGCGTGGTCGACCATGCCGTGGCCGACGACTATCTGGCCGAGTTCTGGGCGCGCGTGCTGCCCGAGCTGACCGTCCACGACGACATCGTGCTCAGGGAAGGCGCGGACATTGCGTTCGCGGTACGCCCCGACAGCATCGAGCTGAAGCGAATACTGAACGAGTTTCTGCAAACCCACCGCGCCGGCACGCTGTTTGGCAACGTGACCTTCGAGCGGTTTCTTCAAGACACCCGTTGGGTGCTGGACGAGGGCCGCGATCAGCAGATGGCGCGATTCCAGCGCATGGCCGACTTATTCCAGCTTTACGGCGAACAGTATGATCTGGACTGGCTGCTGCTGATTGCGCAGGGTTACCAGGAGTCGCGCCTGAACCAGCAGGCCCGCTCTCCGGCCGGCGCGGTTGGGGTCATGCAGCTGCTGCCGGCCACCGCCGCCGAAATGGGCATTGAGGATATTTCCGAGCTCTCGAACAACATTCGTGCCGGCGCCCGCTACCTGCGCTGGATGATCGACCGCTACTATGCCGACGAACCCATGGACGAGGACAACCGGCTGTTGTTTGCTCTGGCCTCCTACAACGCCGGGCCGCGCCGCGTGCGCGAGATGCGCCAGGCCGCCGAAGCCGAAGCGCTGGATCCGAACATCTGGTTCGACAACGTTGAATACATCGCCGCGCGGGTCATCGGCCGGGAAACGGTGGAGTACGTCAGCAACATCTACAAGTACCACATCGCCTTCCGCCTGATCGCGGAAAGCCAGGCACTGGCCGAAGGCTGATCCGGCCTGGATCAGCCTTCGGCTTCGGCCACCAACTCAAGCAAGGTATCGAGTATTTCGCGCCCCAGCTCTCCGGCCTGGTCAATGTAAGTGTCGCGCACGCCCAGGCTGAGGGCGCGGAAAACGTCGCGCTCCTCACCGGTCAGTTCAACGAATTCGGTGCCGCCGGCATCAAGGATGATCTGCAGGCGCTCTTCGTTGTAGGCGATCTGCTCCCGGTCAATCCACTCGACCATCTCGTCGCGAGTCGCCTCAATCATCGCGCGCTTGTCATCGGGCAGGCCATCCCACCACTGGCGGCTGGCGGCCACCGTGGCCACGAATTGGGCGTGGCGGCCGGAAGTCAGGACGTCCTGTTCCTCGTAGAAACTCATTTCCTCTATGGCAAATATCGGGTTGACTTGGCCGTCGATCTGGCCCAGCTGCAAACCGCTGTAGACCTCGCCATAGGGCATGGGCGTCGGGTTCGCGCCATAGGCACGGTAGGACTCCACCAGAATGGGCGAGGTCATCGTCCGGATGCGGAAGTCTTCGAAATCCTCCGGCGTGCGCAGCGCCTTGTCGCCGCTCCACACCATCCAGCCTTCCTGCACAATGGCCAACAACTCCAGGTCTTCATCGCGGTACGGATCGCGCAACAGGTCGTGAAGGCGCGAATCCGACAGCACCTGCCGATTGATTTCGCTATCGTCGGACAATACGAAATGCAGGGTGAATACGCCCACCTCGGGGATCGCATCGGCCAGATGCCCCGGCGAGGCGAAGGCCAGTTCCAGCGCGCCCGACTGCATCATCTCGGTGATCTGGGACGAAGTGCCGA
>SKIE01000356.1 GCA_007116585.1 Wenzhouxiangella sp.
ACCAGCAGCATGGGCTGCCAGCCTGATTCTGGTCGGAGATCCGCGTTCGTGCTGCCTGCGCTCAAGTCGATACCCAGAGCAGGGCAACGCCCAGCATGCCGGCGGCTGCGACCAGGGCGACGATTGCCGGCTGCCAGCCCAGCAAACGCAGATCGCGCGGACGAATGGCCATGGCCAGCGCCGCCATGGCCATGGCGAACAGCAGTTGGCTCAGGCTTTGAAGATGCTGCAGTGCGGTCGCCCAGACGGCTGTCTCCGCCAACGGAGTGGCATCGATTACCGTTCGCAGGCCTGCCAGCCCGATGAAAGCGAGAATGAACAGCGGAAACGGCGGGCGCTGCACCTGGGTTCTGTCCGCCAGCGCCAGGGTGAGCATCGGAATGACCAGGATCAGGCTTAGGTTGCGCAACAGCTTGGTGACGGTAGCGGCATCGATGGTGCCCTCGACCTGCCATAACTGCTCAAAGGCGCTGGCGGCGGCCATGACCTGGGCGGTGTCGTGCACGGCCGAGCCCAGCACCAGACCGACCAGGACCGGGTCGTCCACCCAGTGGGGCAGCATGAGCGGGTAGGCGACGGTTGCGATCAGGCCGATCAGGGCAATACAGGCCAGGGCGTAGCAGGTCTCGTTGGAACGAGCCTGAACAGCCGGTGCCAGGGCCGCGATGGCCGACGCGCCGCACACGGCGGTGCCGGCCGCAATCAGGCCGCTCAAGCGGCGGTCCACCGACACCAGCCGGAGCAGGCCCAAGACCAGGATCAGTCCAGCGCTGACGGTGAGTAAAACCAGCGGCAGCGCCTGTCCTCCCAGCAGCCACAGATCGGCGACGCTCAAACGCAGGCCAATCAGGGCCACTGCCGTTTTGAGCAGCAGCCCGCGGGCCACACCCAGCCCGGGTTCCCACTGTGTTTGCCTCGCCGCAGCGCCGGACAGGGCAAGGCCCAGAAAGATCGCAACCACCATGGGCGAAGAAGGCAGCGCCGGCAGCGGACCGAGGCCTGCCGCCAGTCCGGCCGCAATCAGGCTGGCGATGACGGCAAGCGCCAGTGTGACCAGCAGGCCGCTGGTCGATGAAGGCAGATGTGCTCTGAGTTTTGACACGAAAAACGACCGCTGGGCTCGTGAAGCCTTGGGATTGTAGGTGACGGTGTAGGCCGCGTAGCGAGCTTACCCGGCGGGGTGCTCGTGCGGTTTCAGCGTCAGCAGCCAGGCATCGGCCTCGACCGAACTGCCGTCAGGGATTGCGAGCTCATCGACCAGGCCGGCAAACGGTGCCTTGACCGCCAGCTCCATCTTCATCGCCTCCATGACCAGCAGCGTGTCGCCTTCGGTAACGCTGGCGCCGGCTTCGACCCGCAGCTCGAGAATCTTGCCCGGCATGGGCGCCAGAATGCGCCCATCGGCCTGACTGCTCTCACCGCTGGCCTCAAGGCGTGAGTGGCGAGCGCAGGTCCAGCGCAAGGCACCCAAGCAGATATCCAGCACATCGTGTTCGCGTTCGTGGATCCACAGACGACAGATTCGGTCGGACAGAACGACGCGATAGCAGCCTTCTGCAGCGCTTTTGACCAGCTTTACGGATTGGGCATCGCCGCCATCGATCTGCATTCGGTAGTCCCCGTCATACCCCCAGGCTTCTACCCGTTGTCGTTCGTCGCCGCAGTCGATGTCCAGACTCCGCGGCGCGTTCTGGCCGAGGCGCCAGCCATCACAGCGTGCCCAGGGCCCGTCCGCAAGGTCGGGTTCATCCGCCATCAGCCAGTGGGCGGCAGCGGCCAGCAGGATTTCCGGACCGGGTGCGGTGGCAAAGGGAATGGTTTCAGGTGCCCGGTCCAGCAGACCGGTATCAATGCGCCCTTGAGTAAAAGCTTCGGACGCGGCCAGGGCCTGCAAAAAGCCCAGGTTGGTCTGCGGGCCGTCGATCATGCTGGCGCTGAGGGCTTCTCGTAGCCGGCCCAGGCAGGCCTCGCGCTGGTCAGCATGGACCACCAGCTTGGCGATCATGGGGTCGTAGTGCACGCTGACTTCGTCGCCAGCCTCGACGCCGGCATCGATCCGAAGGTTGTCGATTGTCGGCAGCTGCAGCCGATGAATCGAGCCGCTGGAAGGCACGAAGCCGCGGGCTGGGTCTTCGGCATAGATCCGCGCTTCCATGGCGTGGCCGCGGCACTGGATCTGGTCTTGTTTCAGCGGCAGCGGCTGGCCTGCGGCCACGCGAATCTGCCACTCGACCAGGTCGAGGCCGGTGATCTGTTCCGTCACCGGGTGCTCGACCTGCAGGCGCGTGTTCATTTCGAGAAAGAAGAACTCGTCTCCATCGACTAGAAACTCGACCGTGCCGGCGCCGCGATAGTGGACAGCCTCGGCGGCGCGCACCGCAGCGGCGAGCAGTTCAGCGCGCAGCGACTCGGGCAGGTGGGGCGCCGGCGCTTCCTCGATGATTTTCTGATGGCGCCGCTGGCTTGAGCAGTCGCGTTCGAACAGGTGCACGGTGTTGCCGTGAACATCGGCGAAAATCTGGGCCTCGATATGCCTTGGCTGCTCAAGGTAGCGCTCCAGAATCATGCGCTGATCGCCGAACGCACCGCTGGCCTCGCGTCTGGTCGCCTTCAGTGCTTCGGCGAAGTCGGCTAGGGTCTTGACCACGCGCATACCCTTGCCGCCACCGCCGGCCGCGGCCTTGAGCATCAGCGGAAAGCCGATCCGTTGCGCCTCTTCCAACAGCGCTGCATCTGACTGATCGTCACCGTGATAGCCGGGGATCAGCGGTACTCCGGCTGGCGCCATCCGGGCTTTGGCCGCTGCCTTGGAGCCCATCAGCTCCATGGTCTCGGCGCTGGGCCCGATCAGCGTCAGCCCGGCTGCTTCGACTGCTTGGGCAAAGGCCGCGTTTTCAGATAAAAAGCCGTAGCCGGGATGAATGGCCTGAGCGCAACTAACACGGGCGACATGGATGATCCGTTCGCCGCGCAAATACGATCCGGCTGCTGCCGCGGGGCCAATGCAATGCGCGGTGTCGGCCAGACGGACGTGCCGGGCCGAGGCATCAGCCTCGGAAAAAACGGCCACGGTGCCGATGCCCAGCCGTCGGCAGGTAGCAATGATGCGACAGGCAATTTCGCCGCGGTTGGCAATCAGGATTTTAT
>SKIE01000316.1 GCA_007116585.1 Wenzhouxiangella sp.
ATCGGCGAGACCGGCTTTGGCACCGGCTTGAATCTATTGCTGGCCGCGCGCTGTTTTCTCGACCATGCGCCGGCCGACGCGTATCTGGACCTGTTCACGGCCGAGCTGCATCCGCTGCGGCTGGACGACCTGGCCCGCGGCCAGCCCCAGTGCCGCGATCTCCAGGCACTGAGCAAAGCGCTGCTCGACGGCTACCCACCGCCCGTTGCCGGACATCACGCAGTGTGGCTGCACCCACGCATAAGGCTGGTGCTGATGCTGGGCGAGGCCGAGCATTGCTGGCGCAACTGCAGCGCGGCAGTCGATGCCTGGTTCCTGGACGGCTTCGCCCCGGCCCGCAACCCCGACATGTGGACACCCGAGCTATGGGACGCGCTGGCGCGCCGGTCGCGGCCCGGCGCGACCCTGGCCACTTTTACCGCCGCCGGCAGCGTCCGGCGCGGGCTTCAGGCGGCCGGCGCGAAAATCCAGCGCGTCGACGGCTTTGGCGGCAAACGCCATCGGCTGATCGGCATCTGGCCCGGCGACTGGACCCCTGCGAAACGTCGTGCTGGCGCGGCGATGGTGATCGGGGCAGGGCTGGCCGGCGCCAGCACCGCACGCGCGCTGGCCGAGCGCGGCTGGCAGGTCACGGTGTGCGACCCCGCCGGCGTGGCCCAGGGTGCTTCGGGCAACCGGGCCGGCGTAGTCCACACCTCGGCCAGCGCCCATATGACCGCACAGAACCGCTTTTATCAACTGGCCTGGGTGCACGCGCTGCGCCGTCTGCGACAGCTGGACTTTCCCGCCAGCGCCGACGACGGCGCGCTAACGGGTGTAATCCAGCACGCGCCTGACGCGCGCATGGCGCGCAAACTGACCCAAGCCCTGAAAGCGGGCACCTGGCCCAAAGATATTCTCGAACCACTGGCGCCGGATCAGGTTCTCCTTCGAGGCGCCGGCCACCTGCGGCCCAGCCGCTGGTGCCAGCATCTGCTCGACCATCCGGCCATCGAACTTGAACCGCTTGCCTTGCGGGCTTTCTGCGCTGCCGACTCACTGCAGGTCAAACTGAAAAAGAACGGCGAGCGCGTGACCCGCAGCGCCGACGCCCTGTTCTTGTGCATGGCCGAAGGTATCCGCGCCCTGCCCGGCCTGGGCTGGCTGCCGCTGAAACTGATCCGCGGCCAGGTCAGCTACGTGCGCGCAACGCAAGCCAGCCGGCAATGGCGGCAGGCCATCTGCCACGCCGGCTACCTGACCCCAGCCCTGGACGGCCTGCACTGCGTCGGTGCGACCTACGACCTGCAGCGCCCGACCAAGCAGATCGACCCGGCCGATGATCGAACCAACCTGGACCAACTGCGCCAGCACCTGCCGCAGCACTGGCAGGATCTGGGCGGCGAGGGCATCCAGGTCATCGACCGCCGCGCCGCCGTGCGCTGCCAGACCCCTGACTTCCTGCCGCTGGCCGGTCCGCTGGCCGAGCCTGAGGAACTGCCGCACCGGATCGTCCCCGGCGTTTACCTCAACCTGGCCCACGGCTCGCGCGGCATCACCCACACCCCGCTGTGCGCCGACCTGGTCGCCGACCTGGCCAGCGACTTCAGCCCCTGCCCGGATGCCGAACTGATCGACGCCCTCGCGCCCGAGCGGTTCATCCTGCGCCGCCGTCGGCGCGAGCCTGACTGGATACCGAGCCGGGCGTCAACTGATCCGCCTTGACACGCGCAAGGCCAAGCAGATACAACAATCGTGGCGTTTGACAACGGGAGAAATTCACTATGCGTTGGTTTGTTCTTTTGGCGTTTCTGATATTCGCGTCCACTCCGCTCGCGCTCGGCGAGACTTCGGAGCAACCAGAGGGTTTCGATGAAGCAGCTCATGCGGCCAGGATGGCCGAAGTGGTCGAGCAGCTTCTTGGCTCCGCTGAACCTGCCCGGCAGGCAGCGGGGCTGTTGATCTCCGAAACCATGCGGGCCCATGCGCTGCCGGAGCGATCTCTGCTGCTGCAAGAACAACAAAGCCTTGATCGCATCCATGAACTGGCCGACACGGCCGATACTCCTCTGGCCCGCGCACTGCTGGCCAAGCTTTGCGAGACCAAAAGCATCCAGGCTGACTGCGTTGGTCATGGCCTTGGCGATGCCATCGTGCGCTACGACAACGCAGAGTTGTTCGCACGCATGCATCTTACCGAGCACGAAAATACCGACCGGCTCCGCAATGTACTCGTCGAAGCCAAGGCCCTGAACGAGCGGCATGTGGATTATGCGCTGTTGCTGCTGGATGCCATTGAAGGCCACGGAGGCTTCACCCCCGAAGAAAGATTTGGCACCCCATTCCTTTACGGCATGAGCCTGATGCCCGGCTTATCGGCACTATCCAACCTTTGCCGACCACCATCCCCTGAAGATCCTGAATTAGACAACGCCTGTGCCCGCAACCTGCAGCTGATGCTGCTGGACGGCAACAGCATCATTACAACTGCCATCAGCTCCGCGATCATTGCGCAACGCCACACGGCCGACGGCAACCCGAACGCACAACAACAACACGAACAATGGAGCACAGAGGTTTCGGCGCTCACTGCCTGCGTTGGCCCAATAGGCGAGCAGGTCTGGAAGACCGCTGACTCCGAGTCTGTGCGGGAATTCCTGGAACACTGGCAGCAGTACGGCGAAGCCAGCGCGCACGTTATGACTGCCGATAAAGCCGGAGCAGCTTGTGGGCCTTTGGAACCGTCGCCATTTCGCACGAGCTCGATCAATTAGTCTCGAACCTTGATGTACTGGACAGACCGCGCCCTGACGCTGGGCGGCATCACCCCAAAACAGAAGCGGGCCCTTCCGGCCTAGGCTCTACTTCTGAGTCGCTTGGATTCAACCGGTCTCTGCCACAGCGCTATACTGGAGTGTCGCTCACCCAAGGAGAGTCCCCATGGCCGAACAGTCCAAACGCGAGCAGTTCATCGAGATGCTGAAGGGCAAGCTCGACGACCTCAATGAAGACATGGAGCGGCTTGAAAAGCGCGCCCAGGACGCCAGCGGTGACCTGGAGAAGAAGTACGAGGAGCAGCTGGCCGAGATGCGCGAGAAGCGCACGGAGATGAAAAACAAGATCACCGAGTTGCGCGCAGCGAGCGAAGCCCAGTTTGACCG
>SKIE01000354.1 GCA_007116585.1 Wenzhouxiangella sp.
CCGGTGCGCAGCTGCTGCTGGACCTCGCTGCCGCCGATCGAGGCCACGATGACCTCATCGGCCTCGCCGCGCTCCTTGATGCGCAGGGCTTCTTCCAAGGCGATTTCGTCGAACGGGTTGATCGACATCTTGACCCCTTCGGTCTCCACGCCGGAGCCGTCGGGCTTGACGCGCACGCGAACGTTGTAGTCCACCACGCGCTTGATTGTGACCAGAATTTTCATGAGATTAATTTGTCCGGACAAAGTGTGCTTTTGACCCTATTGTAGCGGCTTGAGAGGCCTCGGTTGGGCACGATTGTTGACGTTGTGATGCGAATTGGCGCGCCACCTGCTCACAACCGGCCCGATCAAGCAGAAACACGCCATCGCCGCCGTGGGCAAACTCAAGCCAGGTAACAGGATGATCACTCAGCCAACGCTCCAGCGCCGCGGCGGCCTCGCCCACCTCGCAGACCAGAATGCCTTGCGGCTGCAACACCGTGGCCGCCTGGACGATGAGACGCCGAACCAGATCCAGTCCATCAGCGCCAGCAGCCAGGCCCAGGCGCGGCTCCCATTGATACTCCAGTGGCAGCGCTGACATCGAACTTTCCGGAACGTACGGCGGGTTGGCGAGAATCAGGTCGTAGCGCTGGTCCAGCACCGATTCGAGTAGATCAGACAGCGTGGCGCGTACGCGGTTGCCCAGATCATGACGCTTGATATTGGCCTCGGCCAGAGCCAGCGCGGCCGGCGATATATCGACCGCGTCGACCTTGACCTGCGGAAAATAACGCGCCAGCGCAATGGCTATACAGCCAGAACCCGTTCCGACATCAACCGCGCGCTTGAGCTGCCCGGAACCCAGCCAGGGCTCGAAGCCCTCAACGATCAGCTCGGCCAGCGGCGAGCGCGGCACCAGTACATCCTCACTGACTTTGAATGACAACCCGGCAAACCAAGCTTCGCCGATCAGGTAGGCCAGCGGTTTGCGGGTTTCGATGCGCTCGACCAGCAGCGCTTCGACGCGCGCCTGATCGGCACTGGCAACCGGCTGATCAAAGGTCTCGGGCGGAAAGTCGGTTGCCAGCCCGAGAACATGAGCCGCCATCCAGCAGGCTTCATCGAGTGCGTTGTCGGTGCCGTGACCGAAATGCAGACCGGCCGCCTCCATGCGACGGGCGGCGCGGCGAACCACGGTGGCGAGGTCGGTGTCAGACATGCTTGCAAAGGGTGCTCGGGCGCCGTTCGTATCAGGACTTCACAGGACGAATCGCTATAATATCGCCATGACTGAACATACGCTTCCCTGCGGCCAGCGTGGCCGGATTTTTCTCGTCGTCATCGTGCTGATCGCGGCGCTCGCCGCCGGCCTGGTGGCGTCCCGCTTCATGATCGACCGGACCCAGGACCTCCGGGCGGCCCAGCTCTTCCCGACGCCGCGTGCGCTGAGCGATTTCCAGATGGAGACCGCAACCGGAGAGCCGTTTACCCGGGCCAATCTGGAAGGCCAGTGGAGCCTGATGTTCTTCGGGTTCACCAACTGCCCGGACGTCTGCCCGGACACGCTGTCGATGCTGTCCCAGTCCATGGATCAATTACGCCTCATGCGGCGCGAGGAACTGCCGCAGGTGGTGTTTGTGTCGGTCGACCCGGAGCGTGACGAAGGCGAGCTGCTGGAAGACTACGTGAACTGGTTCGACCCGGAGTTCGTCGCCGTCACCGGTGCAGAGGAGCAACTGCAGGCGCTCACCCGCCAGCTTGGCATTGTGTACTGGCGCGAGGAGCCGGACGAGAACACGGGTTTTTACAACGTGGACCACTCCGCCGCGGTGCTCATCATCGACCCGCAGGGTCGCCTGCACGGCCGCTTCGGCCACCCGCTGGTGCCGGAAGATGTCGTCGCTGATCTGTTCAGGATCAGTTCGTGACAGCCAGTTGGCCGGATCGCATCGCGGTCTGGCCCCAGTACCTGCTGCCGCAGCAGCTGCTGACGGCTGCTGCGTGGCGACTGTCGTGTTCGGAACAGCCTTGGGTCCGGAAACCGCTGATCAGCGGCTTTCGGCGGCTGTTTCCGGTCAACCTGGACGAGGCGGCCGAGCCTGACCCGGGCCGCTATGAGAGCTTCAACGCCTTTTTCACCCGCGCTTTGCGGCCTGAGGCCCGGCCGCTGGCCGCCGAAAACCATCGCCTGATATCGCCCTGCGACGGTACGGTCAGCCAGTTGGGGCGCATGACCGAAAGCCGGCTGATTCAGGCCAAGGGCATGGATTTTTCAGCCGCTGACCTGCTAGGGTCGAGCGAGTGGGCCGAGTACTTTCATGATGGTCACTTCATCACGATTTACCTGGCCCCGTATGACTACCACCGAGTGCACACACCGATTGCCGGCAGACCGACTGCGGAGCACCGCATACCGGGGCGGCTGTTCAGCGTCTCGGCCCGAACCAGTCGCGCCGTGCCCAACCTGTTTGCGCGCAATGAGCGCATGGCCGTGCTGCTGGAGACCGAACACGGGCCAGTGGCAGTGGTCATGGTCGCCGCCATGCTGGTTGCGGGCATTGAAACCGTCTGGGGTGGACCACGAGACCGACGCCCCGGCCGCAGCCTGCGCCGGCAGACGCTGCAGACCGCAACACTGGAACGCGGCGAGGAACTGGGCCGGTTCCACTGGGGCTCAACCGTCATCGTGCTGACCCCTTCGCACTTTCCCGCCTGGTCCAGCGAACTCGAACCGGGCAGGGTTGTGCGCCTTGGTCAGGCGCTGACGCCGGCCGCGGCGTGAATTGTCAGATAAGGAAGAGCCGACCGATAAGCCGGGTTCTGTCGGGGACAGTCATTCATCTGGGACGACCGTCGCCGGTCGCCTCTAGCGGCCTACCCGGATGCAGCGCGGGCCACGCCATTGCATCCCTATTTGGCCTTGCTCCAGGTGGGGTTTGCCCTGCCATGACTGTTGCCAGCCACGCGGTGCGCTCTTACCGCACCTTTTCACCCTTGCCTGTGCCTCCAGGGAGGCCATCGGCGGTTCGTTTTCTGCGGCACTTTCCGTAGCCGCGCCGTCACCAGCGCGACCCCCAGGCGTTACCTGGCACCCTGCCCTGCGGAGCCCGGACTTTCCTCCATGCCGTCAACGGCACAGCGACTGTCTGGTCG
>SKIE01000017.1 GCA_007116585.1 Wenzhouxiangella sp.
AACGTCAACTGCCGCTTGCGGCGGCTATCTCACTGATCCTGGCCGCGCCTGCAGTGACCGCGCTGGCCGAATCAGACGTCGAGCTGATCGACGACCGCATTCGGGTCATGGCCGACCCGCTGGGAGATCGCGGTCCTGATGATCTGGTGCGCCCGGTCAGCGTGATTGCCGAAGAGCAGCTGGAGCGCCGCCGGGCCGCCACCCTGGGTGAAGTGCTCGACGGACTGCCCGGCGTGGCCAACTCCGACTTCGGCCCGGGCGTTGGGCGCCCCGTGGTGCGCGGCCTGCAGGGCTCGCGCGTCCAGGTGCTCGAAGACGGCATGGGCGTGTCTGACGTCTCGCGCGAGGGCGCGGATCACGCCATTGCGCTCGACCCGACCCGTGCCGAGCAGGTGGAAGTCTTCCGCGGCCCGGCCACGCTGTTGTATGGCAGCGGCGCGGCTGGCGGGGTGGTCAACGTTGTCACGCGTCGCTTTGCGCCGGCGTTTGGCGATGACCTGAGCGTCGACGGGCGCTTTTCCTATGGCTTCAACGGCAACGACAAGCAGGGCCGGCTGGGCATTGAGGCGCCGGTCAGCAACGACTTTGTGCTGCGCGCCGACTACAACATCCGCCGGACTGACGACTTCGACATCGACGGCTTCCAGCAGGTCGGCCAGACGGCGGGCAATGAGGATACGTTGCGCATCAGCAGCATCGACACGGATTCAGCCTCGCTGACCGGCCTGATGCGAGGCCAGTGGGGCTTTCTCGGCCTGGGCGTGAGCTACTGGGACACCGACTATGGCATCCCGGAAAACTTCGACGCACGGCCGCGCGATCTCGGTGGACAGAGCGATGACTTCGAGCGCGTATTCGCTGACGCCCTGCGCTTTGATTTGCGCGGCGAATTCGTCGAGCCGCTGCCTGGTTTTTCCGCTGCTCGGCTGAAGATGAGCTACACCGATTTCGAGCAGGAAGAGGTGGAGTTCGAGTTTGACCGCAGTCCCGAAGGTGGTTTTCTGGATGAACGCGTCGTCGAGGCCGAGTTCGAAAACCAGGAATGGGATACCCGCCTGGAATTGGTTCATGATCCGATTGGCAACTGGCGCGGCGTGATTGGCCTGCAGTACACCGACCGGGACTTTGCCGCCGACGATCCCCGCGGCGCCGAGCGCGGATTCTACGTCCGCCCGAATGTCACCCGCACCCTGGCCGCTTTCGTGCTTGAGGAATTGCCGACTGATTTCGGTCGGGTCGAACTGGGTGCGCGCGTCGAGCGCGTCCGCTCGAACCCTGAAGACGTGATTGGCTCGCGGGTGGAAGGCATCACCCAGGCCGACGGCAGCTTCCTGGCCTTGCCGGAGCAGCTCGATACCCAGAGCTTTACACCATTCAGCCTGTCGGCCGGCGCCGTGTTTGACCTGGGCACCGACTATCACGCCCGGACCGTGGTCACCCGCTCCGAGCGCGCGCCCTCGCCGGAGCAGTTGTTTGCCTTTGGTCGCCACTCAGCCGCGGGCACCTTTGAAGTGGGTGATCCCAGCTTGAGCAAGGAGGCCTACACCAACTTCGAGCTGGGCTTTGATCGTCATGCCGGCCCGTTCCGTTTTGACGTCACGGCGTTCTACAACCGTGTCAGCGACTTCATCTTCCTGGCTTCCGAAGACGACGGCAGCGGCAACCCGGTGGGCGTCAACGACATCGGCAACCGTGCCGGAGAAGGTGCCGCCGCCGGATGCGAGCCCGGTGACGGCGGCCTGTGCCGCCTGCGCAACCAGCTGGTCGTCAACCAGCAGGCCAACGCCGAGTTCTACGGCGTCGAGTTCGAGGCCATCTCTGAAGTGGCCACCGGCCGCATTCCGCTGGACCTGCGCGTGAGCGGCGACTATGTCCGCGGCAAGTTGCGTGCCGGCGGCAACCTGCCGCGCATCAGCCCGATGCGTCTGGGCCTGGGCGCTGACACCAGTTTCGGTGACTGGGATCTGTCGGTGGACTTCCAGCGCGTGTTCCGCCAGACCAACACGGCCGAGGCAGAGTCCGAGACCGGCAGCTACAACCTGGTCGGGTTCGATCTGTTCTGGACGCCGGTATTGTTCCGCAACGCCCAGGTCTTCCTGCAGGGACGCAACCTGCTCAACGAAGACGGTCGTCGTCACCAGAGCTTCTTCAAGGAAGACGCGCCCATCATCGGCCGTTCCTTCACCACCGGACTGCGCTTCCAGTACGGCGGCTGAAACCAGTAGCTCATCAGGCACTCGATGCCCCGCCGGATATTTCCGGCGACCCTTTGCCCGGCTGATCGTCAGCCGGGCTTTTTCTTAATTTCCGCCGGAAACGCTGCCGCCAAAATCCTCGCCCAGCCAGTCACGCAGTTGATCCATGCCCGGCGATTCCCGGGTTTTGTCCGGCACCAGCCCGTCGACAAAACCGCGCTGACGAAAAGGCTGCAGCAGATCGTCATCGGCCGCGATGACGTGCACCGGCACCTCTGGTCCGGCTTCGTGGCCGGTGATCAGCGCGGCGGGCTGATGGTCGCCCAGCAGAATCAGCAGGTCGTCCGGCCCCAAAAAACGCGCCGCGTAGTCCAGGCTGACCTCCAGCGAGTAGGCCACGCTGTCGGCGTAGTGTTTGCGCACTTTCTCCATGTCCTGCCACAACAGCTGCGGCGGAATGCCGGCGCCGCGCCAGCGCTCGAACACGCGGCCATCGCCGATGCTGTCCCAGTCAGGCAGGACATCAATCACCGGCGTCCACGGCGCATGGCTGCTGATCAGCGCGATCTTGGCAAACAGGGGCTCGCGGGCGGCTGGCCGCAGCACGGTTTCGAAATGGTGCAGGGTGTATTGATCGGGCATGGTGACCCAGTTCAACGGCGGGCCGGCATAACCCAGGGCACGGGCCGGGAAGATCTGGTCGTAGCCCAGTTGGCGGCCTTCGGGCCAGGGCATGGTGATGGCCGGGACCACGGCCATGGTCTCGTGCCCGGTTTCGCGGAAGTCGTCGATCAGGGTGTTGCGATGGGAGTCCAGCATCATGCGGTACCAGAGCTGATTGTCGATCCAGCGCCCGCTCAACGCCGTGGCGTGGGCCAGCCAGGACTGCCCGCCGCGCACCGGCGCGTCCATCAGACCGCTGACGACGCCCAGCCC
>SKIE01000175.1 GCA_007116585.1 Wenzhouxiangella sp.
AGCCCGGAATGGAGATCAAAGGTATGACACAACACGCTCACTCACCGAACCGGAACCGGCTGTACCGGGACAAGGACCGCGCCATCATCGCTGGTGTGTGCGCCGGCCTGGCCGACTGGACCGGGGTCAACCGTGCGGGTCTCCGCCTGGTCGTCGTGCTGCTGGCCATCCCGTTCAGCTTTGTGATGATCATGGGCTACATCGTGCTCTGGCTTCTGTTGCCGAAGCGCCCGCGCAATTTATATCGCGACGACGCCGAAGCCGACTTCTGGCAGGAAGTCAGACGCTCGCCGCGCGACTCGGTCGGACAACTCAACCGGCGATTCCGCGACCTGGACGACCGTCTGCAGCGCATGGAAGCCTGGATCACATCCAGCGAGTACCGGATCGACCGCGAGCTTCGCGGCTGATCCCGCTAGAATCAACATCTGATTCCAGCTTTAGATTCCTGAGCCATGTCTTTTCAAAATCTGGCCGTCGTCACCCGCGGCGGCATCCACACCATCACCATCAAGCGTCCGTCCAAGCTCAACGCCCTGAACAGGCAGACGCTGCAGGAACTGTACGCTGCCATTATCGATGCCAGCGGCGACGACAAGGTCCGGGTCATCGTGCTGACCGGTGCCGGCGACAAGGCATTCGTTGCCGGCGCCGATATCAGCGAAATTCGCGAACAGTCGCCCACCGAAGCGCGCAGCTTTTCGCAGTTCGGCCAGAATTTGATGAGCATGATCCAGAGCCTGGACAAGCCGGTTATCGCCGCCATCAACGGCTATGCCCTCGGCGGCGGCATGGAACTGGCCCTGGCCTGTCATCTGCGCGTGGCAAGCAGCAATGCTCGTTTAGGGTTGCCGGAAATCAAGCTGGGCATCATGCCCGGCTTCGGCGGCACGCAGCGCCTGGTTCGCCTGGTCGGCTCGACTGTTGCCCTGGAGATGGCTTTGGGCGGTGAGCCGATCACGGCTGAGCGGGCTTACGAACTGGGCCTGGTCAACCGGGTGGTTGCAGTCGATGAGGTGGAAGCGGCCGTGCAGAAACTGGCCAGGCCGCTGGTTGAGGCCGCACCGGAGGCCGTTCGCGGAATTTTGCAGGCGACACTGCAGGGCGCGGAGATCAACCTGGAAGCTGGCCTTGCGCTGGAAACCGCCCGATTCGCGCTGTGCTGTGCCACCGAGGACATGCAGGAAGGCACCAGTGCGTTTCTGGACAAGCGCGCGCCACAGTTCAAGGGGCGCTGACGGAACGGCTCAGGCCATCGGCAGACGGGAGCTGAACGCGTGGGCCAGCGTTGACTGGTCGGTATGCTCCAGCTCACCGCCCAGGGGCACGCCCTGGGCCAGGCGCGATACCTTGACTTGATGACGATCCGCCATCTCGCGCAGGTAGTGCGCCGTGGCTTCGCCCTCGACCGTGGTGTTGGTAGCAATCACGATCTCTGATGTCGCGCCACTTTTTAGCTGGCGCTCGAGTTCATCCAGACCAAGGTCGGCCGGCCCGATGCCGTCCAGCGGGGAGAGCCGTCCCAACAACACGAAATAACGCCCCTGATAACCCGTCGCGGCTTCGATCGCCAGCACGTCGGCCGGAGTTTCGACCACGCACAGCGTCTGAGAACTGCGGCGCTCGTCGGTGCAGATGCGGCACTGATCAGCAGCGGTGAAATTGCGGCAGCGTCGGCAGCGCTGGATATCGCGCATGGCGGTATCCAGTACCCGGGCCAGACGCCGGCCACCGTCACGATCTCGCTCCAGCAGATGCAGCGCCATGCGCTGGGCCGAGCGGCTGCCGACGCCCGGCAAGCAGCGCAGGGCCTCAAGCAGCTCATCAAACGGATCAGAGGCCACGGCAGTGTTCAGCGGTCGTCAATTGAAAGCGCTGGTCAGGGCAGCGTAAAGCCGGGCGGCAGGGGCAACCCGCCGGCCAAGCCGGCCATCTTTTCCTGACTGACCTCCTGAATCCGATTGACCGCGTCATTGACCGCCGCGGCGGTCAGGTCTTCAATCATTTCGCGATCATCGGCGATGCTCTCATCGATCTGGATGCGGCGGACTTCATGCCGTCCGCTCATGGTGACCCGGACCAAACCGCCACCGGCTTGTCCGACCACCTCCAGCTCAGCCACTTCCTGCTGGGCCTGTTTGAGCGTTTCCTGCATCTTCTGCGCCTGCTGCATGAGCTGGCCAAGATTGCCTTTCATCATTGATGTCCTTAGTGGCTTCTAGTGTCTAGTGGGCGGATCGAGTCGCGCAGGACTTCGGCATCGAAGCGCGCGCGCAGCCGCTGAATCAGCGGGTCCTGTTCGATGGCAGCCTCGGCCGCGGCCTGGGTGGCGTCGAGCCGGGTTTGTTCCCGACGCGCCGGCGTATCGAGGTCGACGGCGTCGACGGCCCGCACCTGGACCCGGATGTCCTGGCCAAAATAATCGCCCAGCGCCCGCGTCAGCGTGGCCTTGAATCGATCCGTGACCATGAACAGATCATCCTTGCTGGCCGTGAACTCGACGTGGCCCGGCCCGGCCTGATCCACGGCCAACAGCCCCGCCACGGTCAGCGCCGATCCGTTGAGCACCAGCCGATTGAGCAGGACCGGCCAGCTCTCAGCCGTCAACACCGCCGCCCCGCGCGGCGCGGCTGTCGTTGCGGTCTCTTCCACCGCCGCTGCCGTGTCCGTGGCCGCGGCCGGCAGTTCCGGCGCGGCATGAGTGACGGGCCGGGCAGCTTCCGCGGCCTTGACCACAGCCCCTGAACTGCCGCCGGATACCGATGCCACGGCGCGGCCGGGCTTGATCTCATCGCCGCTACCGGATCCGCCGCCATCCGGCCCGACCGGCGCGAAGGCGAACATTCTGAGCAGGGTCATTTCGCAGCCCGAACGTTCAGTTGGCGCCAGGGCCAGGTCACGCCGGCCGGTGACCGCAATCTCGTAGAACAGCTGCACGTCTTCAGGATCAAGCCGGGTGGCCAGTTCCAGCAGCTCTTCCCAGTCGGCCCGCGAATCATCGCGGTAGTCCGGCAACTGCTGGATCAAGGCAATCCGATGGAGACCTTCGGCCAGATCCGAGAGCAACTGCGCCAGGCTGCGTGCCTGGGCGAACACCTCGCCGATCGCAGCCATGGCCTCGG
>SKIE01000170.1 GCA_007116585.1 Wenzhouxiangella sp.
CGGCGGCGCCAGACGCGCCCGCGTGCATATCCATACCGATGCGCCCGGCGAAGTCTTCCGGATTTGTGGCCAGTTTGGCGAGATCCGCCAGCAGAAAGCCGAAGACATGACCCGCCAGCACGGTCTGATGAATCAGCATGGTCGCCTGGCGGTAGTCACCGACTCGGCCGCGGACCTCCCGGCCGATGAAGTTGAACGGCTAGGCATCCACATCGTGCCGGTGCGGCTGAACTTTGGCGAGGAAGAGTTTCTCGACAAACTCACCATTACCCCGCCTGAGTTTTACCAGCGCCTGTCTGACAGCTCGACCGCACCGAAAACCTCCCAGCCGCCGCCCGGAGACTTTCGCCGGCAGTTCGACTTGCTGACCTCCCACGGCCTGGACGTGCTGGCGCTGCAGATTTCCGGCGCAGTCAGCGGCACGCTGCAGGCCGCCGAGGCGGCAGCCGGTCAGTTCGGCGATGCCATTGAAGTCTTCGATACGCTCAACGGGGCCACTGGACAAGGGCTGATGGTGTTGTGGGCCGCCGAGGCAGCAGCCCGCGGCTGGAAGCGCAGCGATATCGTCGCCCACCTGGAGCAGCAGCGCGATAAGTTCCAGACCCTGTGCCTGGTGCGCGATCTGTCCTGGGGCGTTCGCGGCGGGCGCATCAAACCCTGGATGGAAGTGGTCTCGCGGCGGCTGCGTCTCAACCTGGTCCTGGCCAACACCGCCGAGGGCCGACTGGGCCCCTGCGGCGTCCTTCCAGGCCGACGCAACGCCGTGCAGCGCTTTGCCCGCTTCGTGTTGCGCAAGATGGATCCTGAGCAGACGTATCGAGTGGTCATCAGCCACACCGATGCCTTGCCTGATGCCCAGGACCTGCGTGATCGACTGCTTGGCGGTCACCCCAGGGTGGAGGCCTGCTGGCTGGAGGATGCCAGCCCCGCCATTGGCTGCCATGCCGGCCCCGGCGCACTGTTGTGCGGCATCCACCCCTGGCAGCCGCCTGAAGACCGAACGCCATGACCGCGCTGGCTCTGGCCGGAGCCGCGTTGCTGGGCTACCTGCTGGGATCGTTGTCCGGCAGCCTGCTGCTCGGTCGTCTGCGCGGTATTGATATTCGCGCCATGGGCTCGGGTAATGCCGGCGGCACCAACGCCTTGCGCACGCTGGGCTGGCGCTTTGCCCTGGCGGTGATTGTGATTGATGTCGGCAAAGGGGCCCTGGCAGCCGCGACCGCGCCGTGGCTGTTCGGCCCGCTGCTGGCGGCCGAGTTCCCAGCGCTGGCCCTGGCTTCCATCGCTGCTCTCACCGCCGTACTGGGCCATGTCTGGCCGGTCTTTTTCCGCTTCCGTGGTGGCAAGGGCGCCGGCACCGCAGTGGGCGGCATCGCCGTCGTCGCACCCTGGTGCATTCTGCCGATGTTCCTGATCTGGGTTGTCACGATTCTGGGGACCGGCTATGTCGGACTCGCGACCATCCTGGCCGGCCTGAGTCTGGTGCCCACCATGTGGATGCTGGGCCCTGAGCCATTGCCGCACTCGCTGGGTGCACTGGCGATTGCGCTGGCCATGACGCTGGTCTATACCCACCGCAGCAACCTGGCCCGCCTGCGGGACGGATCCGAGAACCGCTTCGAGAAGGCACGCCTGCTGCGGCGGCGCTGAATCACTTGCCACGGCATTCAGCAAAGCCGCTCGACGAGGACCGGATCCGCGTTTATGCGGGTGACACCGCGCGCTTGATCCGCGTCAGGCAGGTCGTGGATTCGACCAATCTCGAACTGGCCCGGCTGCGCGAGGGCGGCGAACCGGTCGACGTGCTGTTGGGCGAGGCGCAGACTGCCGGACGCGGCCGGCGCGAGCGGCACTGGGTTTCGCCTCCCGGCTGCGGCTTGTATCTGTCCTGGTTTGAGCGCTTTGACAAGCCACCGGCACAGATTGGCGCACTGAGCCTGGTGGTCGGCCTCGCCGCTGCGGCTGCGGTAGCAGCTACGGTCTCCATCAGGCCCGGAGTCAAATGGCCGAATGATCTGATCATTGATGGGCGCAAACTCGGCGGCTGTCTGGTGGATGTTTCAGCCGGCAGCAGTCGCTGCAGCGCAGTGATCGGGGTTGGTATCAACGTGGATTTTGGCGATCAGGCCGGCCCGGACCAGCCGTGGACCGATCTGGTTCGCGTCAGCGGCCAGGCAGTCGACCGCAACAGGCTGGCAGGCCATCTGATCAGGCAGCTGCACAGCCATCTCGATGAGTTCCGGCACGCCGGGCTGGCGCCATTTGTGCCGCGCTGGAATGCCGCCGACGTGTTGGCCGGGCACTTGGTCAGAGCTACCGGTATCGCGGCGTCGCCGATCGAAGGACAAGCCGAGGGTATTGATGAACACGGCCGTCTGCTTCTGCGCGATGGCCCCAATGTGCTGCGGCTGAACGGCGGCGAGATCAGCCTTCGAGCACTGATTTCGGCCCGGTAATCCATACATCGTCACCATGCGGCGGGTTATCCTTGCACGGATGAATTCACACAGTTGGTTACGGGGGCGTTGGGTGGTCCGGCCGGCCACATGAGCGCGGCGTTCTGGCGCTGGCTGGTGGCGGCGCTGCTGGTCGCCAACATGATCGGCCTGGTGCTGCACGTTCGAGGCGACATCCGCCCGGAACCGACCGGACCGGCGCTGCCGCCGCTACCGGCCGAGTGGCCACGGCTGATCGTGCCGACCGAGGTTGGCTCCGCACTCCTGCGCGAACTCGGCGAGTGCTACAGCATTGGACCGCTCAACACCCTGCTGGCCCAGCAGCGCGCCGAGGATCGCCTGCGCCCGAATACCATCCAGGTCCGTTCCCGCCAGACCATTTCAGAGCGTGACCGGGGATGGTGGGTATATCTGCCAACGGGATCACGCAGTGGAGCGCTGGATCTGACACGCGAGTTGGCCGAAGCCGGTGTGGAAGACTTTTTCGTGGTCACTCGAGGGGAGATGGAAAACGTGGTCTCGGTGGGTTTGTTCGAGGAGATCGACAACGCGCGCGCGCGGCTGCGCAGGGTACGCGAGGCCGGATTCAACGCGCAGATGGAGATCCGACGCGAAGCCACACCGCAGTTCTGGGTCGATTACGAGGCCGAGCCCGGCGCCAG
>SKIE01000128.1 GCA_007116585.1 Wenzhouxiangella sp.
CAAGCGAGCGCAGTACCGCCACCAGCAGAAAGATCAGGACAATCACCGCTACAAGCGACACCCCCATCAGAATGCGCCCGACCAGCACCGAATTGGCGTGTCGCTGACGCGCCTGCTCGCTCCGATACTCGGAGTACTCTCCGGTCAGCGCCAGCAGTGGCTCCATGGCAGGATCCAGTTCGGTTTCAACCAGAAACCGCGCACGATCGTATTCGGCGCCGGCCATCCGGCCGATGGCCTCAGACGCTACTTCGGCAAATTCACCGCGGGCGGCCGCGATTCGGCCGACCAGTGCGCGCAGCTCCTCGGACTCGGCCCGGGCAGAGGCTTCGCCGAAGATCCGGTCAAGCCGACCGAGGTCGCGTTCGACCTGTTCGGCATATTCCTGGGCAATGGCGGCACTTCTGGAAGACAGCGCCGACTGAATGGCCGAATAAGTGGAAAAGGCGATATCCCGGGCCTCCAGCATGCGAACCACGCCGCCCATCTCCTGTTCATACAACTGGCCCATGGAGCGGTTGGATGACCACAAACTGGCCATGCCGGCCCCGACACCGCCAATGATCAGCAGAGTCAGAAGAATCAGCACCACTACCAGCTTCTGGCGCACGCTCATCTGGTTGAAGTTCAGTTTTGCAAACATGGTCGTTGCCTCTTGTTCCTTTTCCGGGACGGATCAGTCCGGTGCTACCGCGTATTCCAGCGCGGCCAGTTGTTTCTGGTCGAAAATCCTTTGCAGGTCGATCAGCAAATACATGCGGTCCTCAAGCAGCGCCACTTCACTGGCCAGGGCTTTCTGGGCCGGCGTCCCCAACTCGGGCGAATCGAGTATTCGCCCACGGCTCAGATCAACCACGTCTGAAACGCTGTCGACCACCAGGCCCACGTTGTTGACTGCGTGGCCGTGGTCCAGGGCGACGATGATCACCACAGTGCGATGATCGCAGACGCTTTCCCCTAGCCCCAGACGCCGCCGCAGATCAACAATCGGAATCACCGATCCGCGCAGCCGCAAAATGCCCAGCACGAAATCGGCCGCACCCGGCACCGACCGCACGCTGGCCCAGCCGCGAATCTCGCGAACGTGCTCGATGCTGATGCCATAGTCATCGCCGAGCACCTCGAACGTGAGGATCTTCGACCCGGCCGCAGAATGTCCGGCCTTATGCTCAGACATCAGACACCTCTCCTAGTCTGTAGCGGCGCGCTATCGGGCGCCTTGAATGTAGGCCTGGTTTGCATTATCAAACGTATTCATCAATCAGCGGCGCGTCGTCGCCATTGTCATCATTTCTTTCATCACGGTCATCACCACGAGCGATGTCACCATCGCTATCGCTCCCGGGCCCCGATTCCCGCTCCTTCCGCGGCCATGCCTCGTCACGCTCCTGTTCCCTTCGGCGGTCGCGCCGTTTCTTTCTCACTTTCGGGCTGGTCGGCACTCCGGGCGTCGGTCTGATCTGGTCAATCAGGCGGGTGTCCATGCTTTATTCCTCCCGCTTCAGGCCGGCCACGCTGGCCGCATCCAGCAGGATCAGCATGCCGATGGCAGACAACTCCACCACACCGGCCACATGTCGCTCATGGCCGGACAGATCTGCCAGGGCCATTTTCTCGACCTGGTCAGGGTCAACCTTGTGCACTTCCAAAACTTCGTCCACCAGCAGGCCGACGGTTTCTCCAAGCACGTCGAGAATCACGACCCACTCTGTTTCGGAGGGTTCGCGGGAGACCAGACCAAGGCGCATTCGGGTATCAACCACCGTCACAATGCTGCCGCGCAGGTTGATCACACCCAGAACGTGGGCGGGAGCGCCTGGCACGGGTTCTATCAGTCCCCCGTACAGAATCTCCTGGATATGCAGCACGTTGATGCCGTAGGACTGATCGTCCAGCATGAACTGCAGCCACTCTTCCCACAGACCGGCGCCCTGTTCCTGCATGACTGTATCCGCGACCGCGCTCATCCCGGCGCCCCTCCCATATTCGATTCTGCCCTCAAAGCCAGCAAAATGCGGGCCAGACGGTGCTTCGGCGCCGGGAAGGCCGAGGCGGTCATGGCAACATCCCCGCCAGAACGTCGAGGTTGATCACCACCACAGATCGTTCCGCCAGCGTGCCGGCAAGCCACGCCCTGCCGCCTTCCGACCGGCGCCAGCAGACCGGCTGACCACTCAAGTCCTCAAGCCTTCCGGGCCCGGCACCGGCCAGGCCCCACTGCCCGTCATCCAGCAACACCAGCGTCGGCGCGCGCTGCGGCAGGGGCTGCTGGAGCACTGCGGCACCGGTCGGCAGCATGAGCCCGGCCAGATCAATGACCGGTAGCGTCCGTTCATCCGCCGCGTTGATCAAACAAACAACGCCGCCGGATTCCTCCGGGCCGGCATCAAGGGTCTGTTCGGCCGACACGCGCCGGGCCGGAACAGCGATGGTCAGGCCAGCGACTTCGAACAGGTAATGCCGTTCGTCGTCGGCCGGGACCGGCACGCATGAAGACTGCGCCGGCTCACTCGAGGCCTCGATATGTCCGGCCTGCTCGGCCTGCTCTGCTGAACACTCCAGCTCGGTATCCGTTTCCCGCTCAAGCGTTTCGGGGCGATCTTCAGCTTCAGGTTCTTTCACCGTTGCCAGAGACCATTCGGTGGGCTCCGGCAGGTCGTGGTGACTGTTGGGCGCATGAACAACCGTTGCGCCGGCGCCTGCGGGACTGGCGGTCTCCTCAGCAACGGCGGCGTCTTCATGGAGCAGCTGCTCGAGATAATCGACCAGCGCTTCCTGATGCGGTTTTCTGGAGCTCGTCGTGGTCATGCCGCCGCCTCCTTGCGCCCGCCGGCATCGGCCTGCAGCAGATGCTCGAGCAACTGACGAAAGGCCTGCGCACCGCGACTTTGCGGCATGTACTGGACCAGCGGCAGGCCGTTGCGGCTGGCCTCGAGAAACTGGTTGTCGACCGGGATGACCTGGCTCCACAGATCGTCACCGCCGAGCTTGCGCAACTCTTCGAGCGCGCCAACCGATGCTCTCGTGGCGCGATCGAACATGGTCGGAACAATCAGGAAGGGCAAGTGGCTGGAGCGCGAGCGATTGACCATCTTGAGCGTGCGCGGCATGCGCTC
>SKIE01000325.1 GCA_007116585.1 Wenzhouxiangella sp.
CCGGAAATCGAACTCAGCTGCACGTCGGGCTTGATGTCACGATAGACGTAGTCGAAGGACTCCGGCAGCAGCGGCGAGCCGGTGGAGAGAATGGCTTTAAGCTGACCCAGGCGGTGGGTCTGGCGCGGCTTGATGCCGGCCTTGTCGCAGGCGGCAATCCACTTGGCGCTGGTGCCGAAAACGTGGATACCCAGTTCGTCAGCCAGATCCCACAGCATATTACCGTCCGGATAAAAGGGCGAGCCGTCGAACAGCACGATGGCGGCCTCGGCCGCCAGACCCGACACCAGCCAGTTCCACATCATCCAGCCGCAGGTGGTGAAGTAGAACAGGCGCTCGTCGCGCTTCAAGTCTGTGTGCAGCATCAGTTCCTTCAGATGCTGCAACAGCGTGCCGCCAGCCCCGTGGACAATGCATTTGGGCACGCCCGTGGTGCCGGAGGAGTACAGGATGTAGAGCGGATGATCGAACGGCAGGCGCTCGAAGCGAATGTCGGTCGCGGCGTTGTCGGTGAATCCATCCCAGGTGACCGCGCGCTCCAGGCCGTCCAGATCCGGCTCAGGCGCCCTATACGGCACCACCACGATCTTTTCCACCGACGGCATCGCAGCGGCCAGCTCACGCACGCGGCCCAGACAATCGAAATCCTTGCCGTTGTAGCGATACGCGGCGCAAACAAACAGCACCTTGGGCTCAATCTGACCGAAGCGATCGAGCACGCCCTGGACGCCGAAGTCGGGCGAGCACGACGACCACACCGCACCGATGGAGGTCGCCGCCAGCATGGCCATGACAGTTTCCGGCACGTTCGGCAGGTAGCCTGCGACCCGATCCCCCGGCTGCACGCCGGCTTCGCGCAGCGCGGCCGCGGTGCGCGCGACTTCCCCGTACAGATCGGCATGGCTCAGCGTCCGGCGCGAGCCATCCTCCCCGGCAAAAACAATGGCCGAGCCCGAATCGCGCCGGCGAAGCAGGTTTTCGGCAAAGTTCAGGCGCGCGTCCGGAAACCAGCGTGTACCCGGCATTGCCGGCCAGTTTTCGGTACCGGTATCGCCCGGCCCGTCCCCGATCACCCCGGCAAAATCCCACAGCTCGCGCCAGAAGGCTTCGGGCTGGTCCAGCGACCAGTCGTGCAGCCCCTCATAGTCGGTCACGGAGACGTCGCACCGATCCCGCACGCGCTCGATGAAACGCTGCATATGGCTGGCGGCAACCCGCTCCTGCGAGGGGGTCCAGAGTGGTTCGGTCATGATGTGCGACCCGGGTTGGAATCAGGGTGTCAGCCTACCCAAGTCGGGCCTGGTCTGTCACCTGTACCTTTGGACATGCGGCCGTCGGACGCGTACACTGAGTGAGCACTCAATGTCAATGCGCGCAAGCCGCGCTGGAGCCTGAGCATGAAAGTTCGCATATTTTCATCCTGCCTGCCATTGGCGGTCATGGCGCTGCTGATCGCGGGGTTGTGTCTGCCGGTCCTGGCCCAGGATTCCGGTGGCCCGCCCGACGGTGATCCGCCGCACGGCAATGGACCGCCAGACGGGGCCGGACCTCCGCCTGGCCGCGGCAAACCGCCAGAGGGCCGAGGCCCCGGCGCCGGTTCCGGGCCACCGCCCGGCCGCGGGCCCCGCCTGGGATCGCCGCGTGACCGGGATAGTCAACGGCCCGGCGGCATCCCGATGTTTTGCACCCCGGGCGGCAACACCGGCGGCCCCGCTGGCCAGGCCGGGCTGTCCAGCATCGCCATGCTGGATTTTGATCAGGAAGACGGTGATGCCAGCGGCAAGCTGGTCTATCGCTGGATCGCGCCAATGTTTGATTTCGTTTTCAATGCGCGCGGGCTGGAGCCGGAGGAAAGGACCTACACGCTGGTTGCCTACCCCGACGAGATTTGCCTCGGAACGGCCAACTCGACTGCTGATGGCACGTTCCATCTGCAGAACGCGCTGGATATCGGCACGGATCTGCCGCCGGCCGATCCGGAAAATGGCGACGGTGACGAGCAACCACTGGCCACTATTGCCCTGATCGATCACGGTTCCGAAATTGACGTGACCGCCGAGGACTTCAACTGTGCTGCGGGCGATCCAGTTCTTCAAAGCGTCGAAGGCATGTTCTACGTCCACTACGTCGACGAAGACTACGACGAAGACGAAGACGAGGAAAACGGCGACGACGGCGGATAAAAAAGTACCTCGTTTGAACTATCAGCGCCCCGGGCTCACCGTCCGGGGCGTTTTTATTCGGGCAGCTTCGGTACCGAGCCGTTGCGGCTGAGCCGATAGACGGTCCACTCCGACATCGCCTCCGCGCCCAATGACTCGTAGAAGTCGATAGCCGGCTGGTTCCAGTCCAGCACACTCCACTCCATGCGCCCATAGCCGCGCTTGCGGGCCAGCTCGGCCACCTGTCTCAGCAAAGCGCGGCCAATGCCTTTCCCGCGCCAGGGCTCGCGTACAAACAAGTCTTCCAGATACAGGCCGGGACGGGCGAGAAAGGTGGAGAAATTGCGAAAGTACAAGGCAAGACCAACGGCCTCGCCCTCACTTTCAGCCAGCAGCGCCCCAGCGACGGCAGCCTCGCCAAACAGATGCTCGGCCAACAGCCCCGGAGTGGCCGTGACCTCATGGGCCAGGCGCTCGTAGTCGGCTAACTCGCGGATCAACTCCAGAATCCTGGTCTCATCCCCCGGTTGCGCCGGGCGGATGCGCACATGATCATTCGTCATACATTGATGCTCGAAGCTTTGGCGGCGAGGCTGGAGGGCCTTGCCTTGAGGACCGTAGGTGAAGCCGAAGCGCGCAGGGCCAGGCGGATCAGGCCCGCCGCATGTCTGAGCGCAGCGCCCTCTGGGCGCGGAGCGAGTTCGGCGGGACCCGTCTGGACCGAGCACTGCAGGGGACCGGCCGCCTGCACAGGCGGCCGGCAAACCTCCCGGCCCTCAAGGCAAGGCCCTCCAGCCCCACCCAAGGCGGATGACTACAAAGCCTTTTCCAACTCCGGCACAAGCTGGAACAAATCCCCAACCAGACCCAGATCGGCAATCTCGAAAATCGGCGCCTCGGCATCCTTGTTGATGGCAACAATAGTGCCGGCATCCTTGATGCCGGTCAGGTGC